>SXVG01000128.1 GCA_005791685.1 Methylotenera sp.
CCACGTCTGGACAACAATGCAAAGTTCATTGGGCATGCCATGGCCGGGGACAGCGCATTGGAAAAAATGGCCGGTGGCGCCGGCAGTACCGTGGGCACGGGCGGCATGTTGACTAAAATATTAGCGGCCAAACGCGCTGCGCGCAGTGGCGCGCACACCATCATCGCCTCCGGTCGCGAGCTTGACGTGCTGGTGCGCTTGGCAGCAGGGGAAGCGATAGGCACGCATTTGCAAACCAGTGAGATGAAAACGACCGCGCGTAAACAATGGCTGGCCGATCATTTGCAGTTGGCCGGCAAATTAAGCTTGGACGCAGGGGCGGTTAAGGTGCTGCGTTTGCAAGGTAAAAGCTTGTTGGCCATAGGCGTAACCGCGGTAGAAGGGCATTTTGAACGGGGTGAAGTGGTGGCTTGTTGCGATGCCGATGGCCAAGAAATAGCCCGTGGTTTGGTTAATTATTCGTCAGCAGAGGCCTTGCGCATCATGGGCAAACCAAGTGCGGACATAGAGAAAATATTGGGTTATGTGGAAGCTTCCGAGCTGATACATAGGGATAATTTGGTGTTAATGTAGTGCTGTGGTCGGCCGCCGGTGTCGGCGGGGGCCCAAAAAAGGAATAGCAATGAAAAAACAAGCCTTAGTGGCCATTATTATGGGATCGGATAGCGATTGGCCTATTATGAAAGTGGCCGCGCAAATGTTGGCTGACTTTGATATTGCCTACACCGCACAAGTAGTTTCTGCCCACCGTACGCCGGATTTAATGTTTAGTTTTGCTGAAACGGCGGCGCAAAAAGGCTACCAAGTGATCATTGCCGGTGCCGGTGGTGCGGCGCATTTGCCTGGCATGGTGGCGGCAAAAACCACCTTGCCGGTGTTGGGTGTGCCGGTGCCATCTAAGCATTTGCAAGGGCAGGATTCCTTGCTGTCTATCGTGCAAATGCCTAAAGGCATTCCGGTGGCCACCTTTGCCATAGGCGAAGCTGGCGCTGCCAATGCTGGTTTATTTGCCGCCTCTATTTTAGCTAATCAAGACGCGGCCCTGGCGCAAAAATTAGCCGAGTTTCGCGCTAAACAAAGCGACAAAGTGCAGCTCATGGTGTTAAATGATCAACCGCAATAGCCAGTACACTTTTTAGACACTTTTATTGTTTTAGTATATGAATGCACAGACCTTAGCGCCAGACCATGTAATTTTGCCGCCCGCCATGTTGGGCATGTTAGGTGGCGGTCAATTGGGACGATTCTTCGTCATTGCCGCCCATGAAATGGGCTACAAAGTGACCGTGCTTGATCCGGACAGCAATAGCCCAGCCGGTAAAATCGCCGATGTGCATATTTGTGCGGCTTTTGATGACGCGTCCGCTTTATTGAAGATGGCCAACAGTTGCGCGGCCATCACCACTGAATTTGAAAATGTGCCCGCGGACTCCTTGTCTTTGTTGGCAGAAATCAAGCCGGTTAGGCCCAGCGCTTACAGCGTCGCCATTGCCCAGCATAGGGTCAGTGAGAAAAATTTTCTTAAGCATGCCGGTTTACCGGTTGCCCCTTTCGCAGTCATCAATGAAGTGGCCGATTTGCCTGACGACAGCAGTGAGATTTACCCGGCCATATTAAAGGTGGCGCGTTTTGGATACGACGGTAAAGGCCAGGCCAGGGTCAGCAACCAACAAGAAGCGCTGGCGGCCTTTACGGCTTTTGAGCATGAAGAATGCGTTTTAGAAAAAATGCTGAAATTGGATTACGAAGTTTCTGTGGTGTTAGCGCGCGATGCACAGGGCAATGTAGCGACTTTCCCTACCGCAGAGAACAGCCATTTAAATGGCATCTTGGATGTGTCCATTGCGCCCGCGCGTGGTCGCGATGCCATCAGCCATCAAGCGCAAAAATTAGCCATCATGGTGGCGGAAAAACTGGCCTACACCGGGGTGTTGGGGGTGGAGTTTTTTGTTTGCGACGGGACATTGTTGGTCAATGAAATGGCGCCACGCCCACATAATTCTGGGCATTACACCTTGGATGCTTGTGTGACCAATCAGTTTGAACAGCAGGTGCGGGTATTGACCGGCTTGCCATTAGGCAGTGCTAAGCAGCACAGTTCGGCGGTGATGGTGAATTTGCTCGGGGATATTTGGCCGGCTCAGGACGTGGCCCCAGACTGGCAACTGGCTTTGGCTAACCCGCAACTTAAAATGCATTTGTACGGCAAGCAAGCCGCGCGGCCTGGTCGTAAAATGGGGCATTACACCGTGCTCGGTGCCAGCCGTGATGAAGCCATTAAGCAGGCCATGCAAGTGCGCGCCGATTTAAACATAGGCGGTGAATAGGCTTTGCATTTTTGCCGCCCATAAAAAAAGCCGAACAAATGTTCGGCTTTGTTTATGGGCCTTGAAATTACTCGGCTTTGGCTTTAGCTGCTTTTGCTTTAGGCGCTGCTGCGGCTTTAGGGGCTGCTTTGGCTTTAGGCGCGGCTTTAACGGCGGCCTTAGCTTTAGGCTCGGCTACCGCTTTAGCTACTTTTTTAGCCACTGGCGCGGCTGTACCAGCCATGGCCTTGATGGCTGCATTTAAGCGACTTTTATGACGTGACGCTTTGTTTTTATGGATGATGTTTTTGTCCGCAATGCGGTCGATCACGCTAACGTTCTCGCTATAAGCTGCAACAGCGGCAGGTTTATCGCCAGCTTCTACAGCTTTAATGATTTTTTTAATCGCGGTACGCAAAGTAGAGCGCAAACTTGCATTGTGAGCGCGTTGCTTAACTGCTTGACGAGCACGTTTTCTTGCTTGTGCGGTATTTGCCATCTGAGTGTTTTTTCCTAAAAGTCGCCTAAAAGCGATTCAAAATACGAAGCCCGTCATAATAGCCATTTTATAAAAGCATTGCAAGTTAAAATACGCTAAATATCCTAGGCATTTACTACGGGATAGTGGCTGGCATGTTAAAATCACGCCATATGTGTTTAGCCGTCTATTTAATGACCATTTTAAGCGTCGCCAATGAACCTACTTAATGCCCTTGCCAAAGTTGGCAGCATGACTTTTATCTCGCGCATCTTAGGTTTTGTTCGGGACACGCTGATTGCGCGGGTATTCGGTGCCGGCATGGTCAGCGACGCCTTCATTGTGGCGTTTAAAATCCCCAATTTATTGCGCCGAATTTCTGCGGAAGGCGCCTTTAGCCAAGCTTTCGTGCCCATACTGGCCGAATACAAAAGCCAACGCAGTTTGGCTGAAACCCACGGCTTGATCAATCGGGTCGCCACTTGGATGGGGTTAATTTTAGTCGGCGTTACTGTATTGGGCATGTTGGCCGCGCCCTTTATCGTGACCTTGATTGCGCCAGGCTTTGGCGCTGACCAAGCCAAAATGCAATTGACCGTGGAATTGCTGCGCATCACCTTCCCTTATATTTTCTTTATCTCTTTGGTGTCCATGGCCGGGGGCGTGCTCAACACCTACAACAAGTTTGGCATACCGGCTTTTACCCCGGTGTGGCTCAACGTTTCCATGATAGGCGCGGTGTTGTTTTTTGCCGATTATTTTGCAGAGCCGATTAAAGCCTTGGCTTGGGCGGTATTCTTCGGTGGATTTTTACAATTAATGTTTCAAATTCCTTTCCTCAAGCAAATCGGATTGTTGCCTAGGTTTGAGCTTAAACGCCCCGATGGCAGTACGGATGAAGGGGTGAAACGCATATTGCGGCTGATGGGGCCGGCGGTGTTAGGAGTGTCTGTGGCGCAAATTTCATTGATCATTAACACCATTTTCGCTTCTTTCTTGGTCACCGGCAGCGTCAGCTGGCTGTATTACGCCGACAGGTTGATGGAATTTCCGTCCGGCGTGTTGGGCGTGGCTTTAGGCACCATCTTGTTGCCCAGTCTAGCCAAAGCTTATGCCAGCCAAGACCACCATGAATACTCGCAATTATTGGATTGGGGTTTGCGCCTGACGTTTATCTTAGCCGCGCCTGCGGCAGTGGCGTTAGCGGTATTGTCCGCGCCCTTGGTGGTGGCCTTATTCCATTACGGGAAATTTACTGCGCTGGATGTGTTGATGACCCAGCAAGCTTTAATTGCTTACAGCGTCGGTTTGCTGGGACTTATTTTAGTCAAAATTTTAGCGCCTGGCTTTTATGCACGGCAAAACATCAAAACGCCGGTCAAGATAGGCGTGTTTACCTTAGTCATGACCCAGTTGATGAACTTGTTGTTTGTCTTTGTCTTGGATTTGAATCACGCGGGTTTGGCGCTGGCCATAGGCTTAGGGGCTTGTTTGAACGCCGCCTTGCTTTATTACCATTTACGTAAAGCCGGCGTCTACCGCTTGCAGTCGGGCTGGTGGGTGTTTTTGTTTAAGTTAAGCTTGGCCTTGCTGGCGATGGCGCTGGTGCTTTATTACGCTAAAGGCGACACGCAAATTTGGTTGCAATTTAGCATCATGCAACGTTTACTGGCTATTAGTGGCTTGGTGGCTTTGGGCTCCGCAACCTATTTTGCTAGCTTATTCTTATTGGGCTTTAGGCCACGTGATTACATACGACGGGTCGTGCATTAGTGCAAGTTTTTCGGCATTTCCCTAAGCAAAAGCAAGCCCCGTGCGCCTTAGCCATAGGCAATTTTGATGGCATGCACTTGGGCCATCAGGCTTTATTAGAAAAAATGACGGCCACTGCTCAGGCCTTGCATTTAACTTCCGCTGTCATGACTTTTGAGCCGCACCCGCGTGAATTTTTCAGCGCGCAAAGTGCGCCAGCCAGACTGAGTTCTTTGCGTGAAAAGCTAGAACATTTTGCCGAGGCCGGGGTTGAGCGATGCTATGTGTGTCGATTCAATCAGGCTTTTGCTAAAATGAGCGCCGCGCAATTTATACAAACGGTATTGCGTGACTCGCTCAATGCCCAGGCGATATTGGTTGGGGATGATTTTAGATTTGGCGCGCAACGTGCGGGCTCGGTGGCTGATTTTATCGAGGCTAAATTTAATTTGCTCAGTTTGCCGCAAGTTAAATTAAACGGTCAGCGCGTGTCCAGCACGCGGGTGCGACAGGCCTTGGCCAGCGGCAATTTGATCGAAGCCAGCCTGTTATTGGGTCGGCCTTACAGCATCAGCGGTAAAGTGGTGCACGGCGCCAAGCGTGGCCGGCAGTTGGGTTTTCCTACCGCCAATGTGCACATGTGGCACGAGCGGCCTGCCTTAAGCGGGGTCTATGCGGTAGAATTGGATGGCTTACCGGCCGTGGCCAATTTGGGTGTGCGGCCGACCATAGCTGGCATAGCCAAACTGTTGTTAGAAGTACACGTGCTTAATTTTAATGGCGATTTATACGGAAAACACGTGCACGTGGCATTTTTACATAAAATTCGTGATGAAATGAAGTTTGAGAGTTTGCCTGCTTTGCAGGCGCAGATAGCAAAAGACGTCGCTGTGGCGAAAGATTTATTTGAGATTTAACATGACCGAAGACCTAAACAAGCCAGAAAATAAATACCCATTAAACCTGCCTGAAACCAGCTTTCCCATGCGCGGCGATTTGGCTAAACGCGAGCCGGCTTGGTTGCAAGCCTGGACGGATAAAAAGCTCTATCAACGCATACGCCAAGCGCGCCAAGGCAAAACTAAATTCATTTTGCACGACGGCCCGCCGTACGCCAATGGCGACATCCACCTCGGCCATGCGGTCAATAAAATCCTTAAAGACATCATCGTCAAAGCCAAAACCCTGAGTGGTTTTGATGCGCCTTATGTGCCGGGCTGGGATTGCCACGGTTTGCCGATTGAGTTGGTGGTGGAAAAAAACCACGGTAAAGACATAGCCCCGGCTAAATTCCGCGAACTTTGCCGTGAGTACGCCTTAGAACAAGTGGCGCGGCAAAAGAAAGATTTTATCCGTTTGGGCGTATTGGGCGACTGGGAACAGCCTTACCTGACCATGGATTATAAAACCGAAGCCGACATCATGCGCGCGCTCGGCGACATCCATAAAAATGGCTTTTTATACCAAGGCAGCAAGCCGGTGCATTGGTGCGTGGATTGCGGTTCGGCTTTGGCCGAAGCCGAGGTGGAATACGAAGACGTCAATTCGCCGGCCATAGACGTGGGCTTTAGCGTGTTGGATAAAGCTGCTTTGTCTAAGGCTTTTGGCGTGACCGTGACGGCTGAGGCCATGGCCGTAATTTGGACCACCACGCCCTGGACCTTGCCGGCCAACCAAGCCGTGACGGTTAACGCGCAACTCAATTACGATTTAATCCAAACAGGTCGAGGTCTATTGATACTTGCCCACGATTTGGCGCAGGCCACGCTAGCCCGTTATGGTGAGGTTGACGCTGCCGTGTTGGGCAGTTGTTTAGGTGCCGATTTGGTCGGTTTAAGTCTGCGGCATCCGTTTGATGCACGGTCAGTGCCGGTGATTGCTGGCGATCACGTCACGACCGATGCCGGTACCGGTTTGGTGCACACCGCTGCCGCGCACGGTAATGACGACTGGTTGGTGATGCGGGCCAATTTTCCCAATGAAAAACCGCGCGTGCTGATGGGCGGCGACGGTAAATTTTTTAACAGCGATTTAGTTGAGCTGGAAGCCATTCGTGGTTTGAGTCGCGCTGAGGCGAACAAAGTGATTTTGGCGCACATGCAAGACAGTGGTCGCTTGCTGGCCAGCGCCCGTTTGAACCACAGTTTCCCGCATTGCTGGCGGCATAAAACCCCTTTGATGCAATTGGCCACCCACCAGTGGTTTATCGGCATGCACGCGCAAGATAATGCAGGCGTGAGTTTGCGTGACCACGCCAATAAAGCGGTCGATGCCACGGCCTTTTACCCGGATTGGGGTCGCGCCCGCTTAGAGGCCATGATTAAGAATCGCCCGGATTGGTGCGTATCACGCCAGCGCAATTGGGGCGTGCCCATGCCATTTTTTGTGCATAAAGAAAGCGGTGAGCCGCACCCACAAACAGCTATTTTGCTAGAGCAAGCGGCCTTGTTGGTC
>SXVG01000129.1 GCA_005791685.1 Methylotenera sp.
AGACAAACACCAATAATCGGAGGCTACCATGCAAATTATTTTATTAGAAAAAGTGGGTAACCTAGGTAATTTAGGTGACATCGTTAAAGTTAAAGATGGCTACGGCCGTAACTTTTTAATTCCTCAAGGTAAAGCAAAACGCGCAACCGAAGCCAATAAAGCTGAAATCGCCGCACGCCGTGTCGAATTAGAAAAACAACAAGCCGCCATCTTGGCTGCTGCGCAAGCGCGCGGTGAAAAGTTGGCCAATTTCGTGGTGACTATCACGCAAAAAGCCGGTGTGGATGGCCGTTTATTCGGTTCAGTCACCAACGGTGATATCGCTGAAGCATTAGTGGCACAAGGTTTTGAAGTGACTAAAGCTTTGGTGCGCATGCCTGACGGTCCATTAAAAACCATAGGCGACCATACGGTTACCGTGGCCTTGCATCACGACGTGGTGGTAGGCATTACCGTAACGGTAGTGGCAGAAGCGTAAGTCACCATTTCTTGGATTTAAGCTAAGGCTGTAAATGAAAAAGGCTACTTCGGTAGCCTTTTTTTATTGGGTAATGTGGTCGGTTATTCAGTATAATTAAGCCATGGCTGATGAACAATTAGATGCATTAAAAATCCCCCCACATTCGGTAGAGGCTGAGCAATCGGTGCTGGGTGGCTTGTTGCTGGAAAATGAAGCCTTGGATAAGGTGGCGGATATTTTAAGCGCCCAAGATTTTTATCGTTATGATCACAAAGCCATATTCCAGCACATTGCTAAACTGATAGAGCACAATAGGCCGGCGGATATCGTGACCGTGGCTGAGTCCCTAGAAAGCACTGCTGAGTTGTCCGGCGTGGGAGGCATAGCTTATTTAGGCGCCTTGGCGCAAAGCACGCCAACCGCTGCCAACATCAGGCGCTATGCGGAGATCGTCCACGAACGAGCCGTGATGCGGCAGTTGGTGGTGGTCGGTTCTGGCATAGCCGAAAGTGCTTATGCGCCGAATGGTCGCGATGCCCAGCAATTACTAGACGAAGCCGAAGCGGATATTTTTAAGATTGCCGAAGGCGGCAAGAAAAGCTCACAAGGCTTTGTCGATATCAAGGTTTTGCTGCCGCAAGTGGCCGACCGGATAGACCAGCTATTCTCACGCGATAACCCGTCCGACGTGACCGGCGTGCCCACCGGCTTTACCGATTTGGACTCCATGACCTCAGGCATGCAAGGCGGCGATTTGATCATCGTTGCCGGCCGTCCGTCCATGGGTAAAACAGCCTTCTCACTCAACATGGCGGAAAATGTCGCGCTGGATACCGGCTTGCCGGTAGCGGTGTTCTCTATGGAGATGGCCTCCACGCAATTGGCCATGCGTATGATAGGGTCGGTCGGGCGTTTAGATCAACACCGCATGCGTACCGGTAAATTGGAAGACGAAGATTGGGAAAAGCTGACCACGGCCTTGGGTAGATTGAACGAAGCGCCGATATTTATCGATGAAGGCGCGGGTTTGAGCAGCTTTGACGTGCGTGCTAGGGCCAGGCGCTTGCACAGGCAAACCGGTAAATTAGGGTTAATCGTGGTGGACTACTTGCAATTAATGGCAGCGCCTGCTGGCCGGCAAGGTGAGAATCGCGCCACGGAAATTTCTGAAATATCCCGATCACTAAAAGCCTTGGCTAAGGAGTTGGATTGCCCGGTGGTGGCCTTGTCCCAGCTTAACCGCAGTGTCGAGCAACGGCCAGACAAACGTCCGGTCATGAGCGATTTGCGCGAATCGGGCGCCATAGAACAAGATGCGGACGTGATCTTATTTATCTACCGCGATGAAGTGTACAACCCCGATAGCGTGGATAAGGGCACCGCCGAAATCATCATAGCCAAGCAGCGTAATGGCCCCATAGGCCGCGTTCGCTTAACCTTTATAGGCCAACACACCCGCTTTGAAAATTACGCTGGCAGTGGCCACGTGGCCGACAGCTACTAGTTCGCGTCCTAAGCTGGCCATGGCAAAAGCAAAAACCCTCTACACCTGCACCGAGTGTGGCGCCAGTGAGCCTAAATGGCAAGGCCAATGCCCAAGCTGTCTGGCTTGGAACACCTTAGTTGAAACCCTAGAAGAGGGCACCAGCAGCAATCGTTACGCCAATAAGTTCGATGGTCTAACGCAAAGTGCTAGCCTGCAAAAACTAAGCAGCATACAAGCCGCCGACATTGCGCGTCACGCGACCGGCATCAGTGAATTTGATCGGGTGTTAGGCGGTGGCTTGGTTGAGGGTGGGGTGGTGTTGATAGGTGGCGATCCTGGTATAGGTAAATCCACTTTGTTATTGCAGGTGCTATGCCATCTAGGCCAGACTGCCCAAGCTATTTACGTCAGTGGTGAAGAGTCGCCGCAACAAATTGCCATGCGCGCCAAACGTTTAGGGCTGGATGCCAGCGAAGTTGAGCTGTTGGCCGAAATTAATTTAGAGAAGATACTCGCCACCCTGCAAACGCATAAGCCGCACATTGCGGTGATCGATTCCATACAAACGGTTTATTCTGAGGCGCTGCAATCGGCACCCGGCTCGGTGGCACAAGTGCGCGAATGTTCGGCGCAATTGACCCGTCTGGCCAAACAATTGGGCATCACCGTGATCTTGGTTGGCCATGTCACCAAAGACGGCACATTGGCGGGACCGCGTGTGCTAGAGCACATTGTCGATACCGTGCTGTATTTTGAAGGTGACCAGAATTCCAGTTTTAGATTGATACGGGCGTTTAAAAATCGCTTTGGTGCGGTGAACGAATTGGGCGTGTTCGCCATGACGGAAAAAGGCTTGCGCGAAGTGGCCAATCCTTCGGCTTTATTCTTATCGCACCACGACAGCCAAGTGGCCGGCAGTTGCATCACTGTGACCATGGAAGGTACACGGCCTCTATTAATTGAAATTCAAGCCTTGGTGGATGAAAGTCACGCCCCTAGCCCCAAGCGCTTATGTGTGGGTTTGGAGCAGAACCGTTTAGCGATGTTGTTGGCGGTGCTGCACAGGCATGCCGGCATCCCGTGTTTTGATCAAGACGTGTTCATTAACGCGGTGGGTGGGGTGAAAATTGCCGAACCAGCGGTCGATTTGGCAGTGCTATTGTCCATCGTTTCTTCATTAAAAAACAAAGCGTTATACAATAAACTGATTGTTTTTGGTGAGGTTGGCTTGGCCGGTGAAGTGCGGCCGGTGCAAGGCGGGCAAATGCGTTTAAAAGAAGCGGCTAAATTGGGTTTTAGTAAAGCTATTGTGCCCAAATCCAATGCCCCAAAAGCTAAAATAGCCGGTTTAGAGGTGATTGCCGTGGAGCGCTTGGAGCAGGCGCTGCAACAGTTGCGCTCAACTTAATCGCTCATCGTCTTAATCGCTCGTCTTAATCGATTCTCTTGGCTTAAAGCTGGCCATAATCAAATCCGCACAAGTCTCACCACTTCTGATGGCGCCTTCCAGGGTGGCTGGGTAGTCGGCGTAGCTGTAGTCGCCGGCCAAGTAAAGATTTTTCTGTGCGGTTTGTTGTTGTGGGCGCATTAAATTAGGCGTGCAGGTAAAAGTGGCGCGTTTTTCGGCGATCACTTGATGCCAAAGTGGCGCGTCTAACTGGGGAAACGCCTGCCTGAGCTCTGCTGTCACTTGCTGGGCCAATGCCTCTTGCGGCAACTGTTGGTGGCGCCCCGTACCGCTGATGACCACCGCCATTAAGCCGTGTTGTTGGCACAGTTGGCCACGATCAAACACCCATTGCCCCAAGCCCTCCGCCAGCCCTAGCATAGGCTGAGCCAGTTTTATGTTGGCTGCGTATTGCAAATACACCGTGTAGATAGGCTGGTAGCTGAATTTTTTTAATAGTGCCAACGCACTGGCTAATTTGGGTAAGCTGTTGATGAGTTGGCAGGTCGCGTGGGGGGCTAAAGCGAGCACCACATGGCTAAAATGCGCTTGACCGTGCGTGCTTGTTAGCGTGTAGCCCGAGTCGCTTTCTTCTATGCGCTTAACGCGCTGCTTAACTAAGATGCTTGCGCCTAGGCTTTTTAAATAGCGGCCCGCCGGTTGAGCGATGAGTTTAGATAGGTCCTGTCTGGCCAATAATAAATCGCTGTTTTTGCTTAAGTCCCAATCATGGCTTGCTGCCATGCTGTCTTTAAGCGTGTTTAGAAAAATCCGTGTGCTGGCAAGGGCTATGGGGGTGTTGAGCGCGGCCAGGCTGATAGGCTCCCATAGCAGGCTGATTAAACGTGCGCTTTGGCCTTGCGCCTGCAGAAAAGAGGCCAGCGGCAAGTCGTTTGCTATAAGGTAGTGACTAGCCCTAAGCCGTCGCATGAACTGCATGGCGGCCCAGCGCTCAGTGAAGTCCAAGCCCCGGCAGCCCAATAGTGCGAACAGGCTATGCCATGGGCTGGGTAAATAGCGGCTGCTCTTAAATGCAAGCAGGGGTTTTCCTTGGGCGTGCATGTGTATGGACAGCGGTAAGCGTAGCCAAGCCTGTTTTTCTGCTAGGCCTATTTTTTTTAATAGGCGTAGAGTCGCATGGTAGGCGCCAATGAGGATGTGTTGGCCATTGTCTAGGGCGTGCGTACCCGCACGGTTTTTTATGAGCACGCTACGCGCGCGGCCACCCAATTCGCTGCTGGCTTCGAATACCGTCACCGCCCAGCCTTGCTCGGCCAGGTGCACGGCGGCACTTAGGCCAGCACAACCACCACCAATAATCGCAACACGGGGTTTATCCATGACGGCGTTTTGCCTTACCGGTGTTTGAGCCAAACTTTGCAGGCCAAAAGCATTTTGCGTAAGGTGCCCAATGCGATGCGGGCGTTCAGTACTTTTTCGGCGCCGCTTGCTTTAATCTCACGCAATAAGGTGCGGTAGATGGACGCCATCATCAGGCTTACGCACTGTTTTTTGCGGTCTTCGCTGGGTAATTCGCGCAAAGCCCTGTCGTAATAGCTTTCTGCCCGTTCAATTTGGTAATCCAGCAGCTTGGTTACGGCAGCCGATTCACGGCTGTGCAAAATGTCGTCTTCCGTCACCTGGAATTTTGCCAATTCATCCAGCGGTAAATAAATGCGATTGCGCCGCGCATCTTCGCCCACGTCGCGGATGATGTTGGTTAATTGCAGCGCCATGCCTAAGTCGTGGGCAAATTTAAGGGTTTTGCGGTTGTTAAAGCCGAAAATCTGCGCGGAAAGCAGGCCAACCACGCTGGCCACGCGGTAGCAATAAAGTTGCAACTGTTTAAAATCCTGGTAACGGTTGAAGTTTAAATCCATTTCCATGCCGTCTATGATTTCCATGAAATGTTCGGCATCCAGTTGATAGGCGCTGATGGCAGGTAACAAGGCTAGGCTTACCGGATGCTGCGGCTTATTTTGATAGAGGTTTTCAATTTCACCGCGCCACCAATTTAGCTTAGTCCTGGCCACCGTTAAATCCGTGCATTCGTCGGCAATGTCATCCACTTCACGGCAAAAGGCATACAGCGCCGTGATGGCCAGTCGTCTGGCTTTGGGTAGAAACCTAAAGCTGTAGTAAAAACTAGAGCCGCTCTTGGCGGTTTTTTCTTGGCAGTATTGTTGTGGCGTCATGGTGGGCTTTATAGCTTGAATAGGGCGATGACAAATAGCCGTGGCCAGTCAAGGAAGTTAAGTTTAGGGCGGTGTTTAAACACGTCGCCTTTACGCCGTTTTATTTTGCGGATAATGCATTCTGCACCGGCAATCACCATGCGCATTTCCAGGCCTATGCGACCACCCAATAGACGGCCTAAAGGCTTGCCGGCCGCGAGCAAGGCTTCGGCTCGGCTTAAATTAAAGGCCATAAAGGCCTGCCAATGGGCATCGGTGGATTTGCGCCCATGGCTCAAGTCTTGAATCAAGGCTTCGTCTATGGCATAGGCGCGCATTTCATCTTGGCATAAATAGAGGCGTTGTTGCCCCGCATTTTTTTGCAGGTCTATATGGATGTCTTGCAGAAAATTGATTAATTGCAGCGCGCTACAAATTTTGTCTGAATACGCGGTGTTCTCGACGCTGGCTTGACCGTACAGCGCTAACAATAAGCGGCCGATTGGGTTGGCAGAACGCGCGCAGTAGTGCTCAATTTCCGCATAATTGGCGTAACGGGTTTTGCTGACGTCTTGGGTAAACGCCTCCAGCAAGTCGTAAAAAGGCCGGTAGGGTAAACGTTGGGCTTTAATCATGGCGCCCAATACCAGAAAAAAATCGGTTTGCGGTTTAATGTAGGCAGCCAACAAATCCAGCTCATCACGAAATGCCTGAAGTAGACTTAAGCGCTGCGCTACGCTCAAATCGCCTTCGTCGGCAAAATCATCGGCTTGCCTAGCAAAACGGTAGATTAAAGCAATCGGCTCACGCAAATGCGCCGGTAAAATAAACGAGGCGACCGGAAAATTTTCGTAATGCTGTTGCGCTAAAGCCAGGCTCTCTGCCACGATGGCTGGGGAGGCTGTGTTTGCATGGGGCATGGAATTCATGGCATGAGTATGCCACAAATCCGTTATTTCATTTGGGTAAATCGCTTAAGCTTTGTTAGAATCAGCTAGGCTACATCCTCTTTGTACGGCCCCTTAATTTTTGGAAGCGCGCTATGTTAGCAATTATCGGTGGTACTGGCTTAACGCAATTAGATAACTTGGAAATTACCCGGCGCCTAATCGTGCGCACGCCTTATGGCGAACCTTCGCAGCCACTGGTTTTTGGTGAAATTGGCGGGCGGGAAGTGGTGTTCTTGGCACGCCATGGCAGTGGGCATACCATCGCACCGCATAAGGTGAATTATCGGGCCAATATTTCGGCACTGCATTTGCAGGGCGTGACGGAAATCGCGGCGGTGGCCACGGTGGGTGGCATACACGCTGAATTAGCCCCGGGCAACATCGCCATGCCCCATCAAATCATCGATTACACCCACGGTCGCAATAACACTTTTTTTGACGGCGTGGACTTGCCGGTCAAGCACATCGATTTTACCGAGCCGTATTGCCCGCTATTGCGTGCCAAGTGGCAGCGTGCCGCCACGTCCATAGGCGAGCAGTTAATTGACCACGGGGTGTATGCCACCACCCAAGGCCCGCGCCTAGAAACGGCCGCCGAGATCGATAGGTTAGAGCGTGACGGCGCCACCATGGTCGGCATGACCGGTATGCCGGAAGCAGCGCTGGCCCGCGAACTGGGTATCAGCTACGCGGTCATTTGCCCTATAGCCAACCACGCGGCGGGCAGGGGTGACAGCGTGCACAACATACAATACGAAGTCGTGATCAACAATTTAAAACTCACCATGCAGCGCGTGCGCAACATCATAGCGCAGTTGGTTTTGCAGGCTTAAGGCTGTAACGATGGCCGTGAGAACCGTTCTACGCATGGGCGACCCGCGCTTATTGTCGGTGTCCGCCCCCGTGCAGCAGTTTGATAGCCCGGTTTTGCATGCCTTGTTGCAAGACTTAGAAGACACCATGTTACACATGAACGGCGCGGGCATTGCCGCCCCGCAAATTGGCGTGAACTTGCGCGTGGTCATTTTTGGGCAAAAACCTGCGCCGGCAGGGGGCATGCCCACAGCCAATCCGCGTTACCCGGATGCCGATAGCGTGCCTTATACGGTGTTGATTAATCCTAGCTTAACGCCCATGGGCACGGCTGTTGAAGACGGTTGGGAAGGGTGTTTGTCGGTGCCGGGCATGCGCGGCATCGTGCCACGCTACACGCACTTGCATTACCGTGGCTTCGATCAGTATGGGCTAGCCATAGACAGGCAAGTCAGTGGCTTTCATGCGCGGGTAGTACAGCACGAATGCGATCACCTGGACGGTATTTTGTATCCCATGCGCATACGCGATTTAAAAGATTTCGGCTATACCGATGTTTTTTTCCCCAATCAGGATGTTCAAGACGATTAATTCTTTGCTATAATCCTGCTTTCGCGAAAATCGTCACGGCAAATTGTCACGATTTAAGCGCATGACTTATAGGAAGAGTGGCAGAGCGGTTTAATGCTACAGTCTTGAAAACTGTCGTGGGTGCGAGCCCACCGTGAGTTCGAATCTCACCTCTTCCGCCAAGACTTCAATAAATACGCCACTTACGTGGCGTTTTTGTTTTGTGTATGCCATTTAGTATACCAATTTCATCACGCTTGAATTCTTACTTAGTCCCGATTGCTAATGAAAGGATCGCAGGCTCTGTGAATCATATAATCCATTACCCAAACAGCAGCATAATGCTCGGTAATCAGGCCTAGGGTAATGCTGCGAGTTTCATTTGCTAGTGTGCAAGGGGGTGGGTAGGTGGACAGGCGGGTCGGTGGCCCCCCGTATGATGGTAATACGCGCAAAACACGACCCAAAAATAGCACGTGTAAAGTTAGCAACTACTAATTTGTAAGCGCAGCGAGACACACCATGGTGCACTTTGAATTTAATGACGCCCACATCGACCATTTGCAGAGCATAGAGCACAGCCAATGCAGCAAAGACTTTGAGGCTTACTTTGAGCTTTTTTAAAGCCCTTGCATAACGCAGAAGCCTGCCAGCAAATTGAGCGCTTATTGCATCGCCCACCGACGATGCGCCTGCCGCCTGTTTGGGCTATGCGCTTGATGGGTTTAGCCCCTGTCTAACTAATCTCATCCCTAAACTTCCAAAGAAAAACGCACGCACGACCGTTAATCGATCAAAGATGACAGTCAAATAGCACTAAATAGAACTATTAATGAGATGGCAATAAGCATCATTTCCCCCCTTCTCCTAACAAGAACCGGCATGGCGTATCGCCAAATGAGTTTGAGAAGTATGGGCGATAAGGGGCATACCTTGTATAAGCTTTGTATGGTTTGTATTGTTTATATGATTTGTAGGGTTCATACTCTGTAGATTTTAAGACCTCTTGGGTCGCACAAGAAGCACCTCCTTTATGATCCTTTAACAAACCATCCCAGATGCTTTCCATTAAAGCCGTAGACGTGATAACCGCCTTCAGTATCATTTTCAAGATATGCTACAGGTTTTCCGCTCCAAAGATATATAGTGAGTTCATCATCTATAGCTATGTAAGCATCGGCTTTTCCAGCACTATTAAACAAGGTAACTTCTTCATCCGCACTTGCAGAAGATGTAAAGCTAAAATTAAAAATTGCAGCCATAAATAATGCCGAAATCAATTTTTTCATATATTTTCACTTAGGTTAATTTTATTACGCTTTAAATAAAAAATTGCAACGTCAAAACAAGACATCAATTCATTAAATTTCATCTAAGAAATGACTGATATGGTTTGCAAAGACCTCAAGCTGAAAAACTGTAGCTTACGCACTTTAGGTGGACTGACCTTGCCCCTATTTAATGGAGTCCATAGTATGGGTAATTATGCGGACTTTTTACGTTGTTCTGCAAGCCAACGTTGTTCAAATTGCATTGGGCTCATGTAATTCAATGTTGAATGTAATCTGCTGTGATTGTAGAAC
>SXVG01000003.1 GCA_005791685.1 Methylotenera sp.
CGCTAGCCCTTACAGGCCAAAAAAGAAAAAAGCCTATCTTAATTATGGGGTTTTGTTATTGAGGGCGGATTCAAGTCTCTCTGTCACAATTTTCAGTGTACCAATACGTGTACCAAGAAATAAATGTAATTCATGAATCAAATGTTAATTAAGGCTTGTAAGCAATAATCAATATTCAGATCCAACATTGAATAAGCCTCAAGTTTATTCAATCCGGCATCCCCTTTTTCTGTTGGCCGCACTCAAATAAGGCATCGTCTTTATGCATCATCTTATTAATGCACTGGCACTGTGCATTAATAAGATGGTTTGCAGAGTCTGTTTTTAACTCATTGATTTACATAGATAATAATTTGGTATGAGTTTTGCTTATCCTTTTATACCTATAAAAGGATAAGCACAGCCATGAAAAATTCAGCATCCGTATTTTTTGATGAAATGCAAATTCAAGCAGACGGTAGCGGCGTGCGTGACATCTACGCGGCTTACGACAGTTGGCTTAAAAGTGTGCCACATCAGCAACTTAACAGTAAGCGGCAAGAAGCCGAATTGCTGTTTAGGCGTGTGGGCATTACTTTTAATGTTTACGGAGACGATGACGGTGCCGAGCGCTTGATTCCATTTGATGTGTTGCCACGCATTTTGGACGCTAAAGAATGGTCGAGATTATCCGCTGGTGCCATACAGCGTGTGCGAGCACTTAATATGTTTTTGCACGATATTTACCACGGTCAAGAAATTATCCAAGCGGGCATTGTGCCAGCTAGCCTGTTAGCCAACGCTCAATATCGACCTGAGATGTTTGGTGTGGATGTGCCCAATCAAATTTATGCGCACATCGCCGGTATCGATTTGGTGCGTACCAGCGAGTCACAATTTTATGTATTGGAAGACAATTTGCGTACCCCATCCGGCGTGTCTTATATGTTGGAAGATCGCAAAATGATGATGCGTTTATTCCCTGAATTATTTAGGCGTTATTCGGTAGCCCCGGTTGATCATTACCCACAAGTGTTATTGAAAAATTTACGCGCCGTTGCGCAAGCTGGCGTGCATGAGCCGACTGTGGTGGTATTAACGCCAGGTGCTTATAACAGTGCGTATTTTGAGCATGCTTTTTTAGCGCAGCAGATGGGTGTGGAATTGGTCGAGGGGTCAGATTTATTTGTGCGTAATAACACGGTGTACATGCGCACAACCCAAGGCCCGCAAAAAATAGACGTCATATACAGGCGCATAGACGACGACTACCTTGATCCCTTGGTGTTTAATGCCGACTCTATGTTGGGCGTCCCCGGTTTGCTGTCGGTATACCGCAATGGCGGTGTGACCTTAGCCAATGCCGTGGGGACAGGGGTGGCAGACGACAAAGCCACCTACATTCATGTGCCTGCCATGATCAAATTTTATCTGGGCGAAACACCTTTATTGGAAAATGTGCCCACTTACGAACTAAGCAAAGCTGAAGATTTAGCCTATACCTTGGCGCATTTGCCAGAGTTGGTGGTGAAAGAAGTGCAAGGTTCAGGGGGCTATGGCATGTTGGTTGGGCCGGCTGCCAGCAAAAAAGAGTTGGTGGATTTTAAGCAACGCATTGTCGCCAATCCGGCCAACTACATTGCGCAACCCACGCTGGCATTGTCTACTTGTCCAACTTTGGTTGAGGCTGGCATTGCTCCACGCCATGTTGATTTAAGGCCGTTTGTTTTGTCTGGAAAAACCGTCACGCTGGTCCCCGGTGCCTTGTGCCGGGTAGCCATGAAAGAAGGCTCGTTGGTGGTAAATTCTTCGCAAGGTGGCGGCACCAAAGATACGTGGGTGTTGCAAGAGCTGCTCAATGACAGTGTGGATACCCGTGCTGCAGCAAGCAGCATAGAGGAGGGCGCGGTATGTTAAGTCGGACGGCAGATCATTTGTATTGGATGGCACGTTACATAGAGCGTGCAGAAAACATGGCAAGGGTATTGGACGTTACTTATAACATGTCTTTGGTGCCCAATGCGGCTGAAAGCGAAGCGGCGCTATGGGTAACGGCACTGGAAATTTCTGGCAATGTGGAGGCTTATGAGCGCGCTTATTTTAAGCGGGATGACGATGAATACACGGCTGCTGGGGTGATTCATTATTTAGCCATGGATGAAAATAACCCATCTAGCATTTACAACGCGTTGCGCAGTGCCCGTGAAAATGCCCATGCAGTCCGCGTGGCCATGACTTCAGAAACTTGGGAAAACATCAACGCACTTTGGTTGGAATTTCAACAATTTATAGGTCAGGATTTGGCCAAACATGGTTTACGCGAGTTTTGTGACTGGGTGAAAGCCCGTTCACATTTATTTCGTGGCGTGTGTTTTGGCACCATGTTACGCGACGATGCCTTCAGTTTCGTGCGTTTAGGGACCTTTATTGAACGGGCAGACAATACCGCTCGCCTGCTGGACGTGAAATACCATTTGTTGTTACCTGAACAAGAAGAAGTGGGTGGCGCCGTGGATTATTACGAGTGGAGTGCCGTATTGCGCTCGGTTTCAGCCTTTCAAGCCTATCAAAAAATTTACAGTGACACGATAGAGCCATGGCGGGTGGCTGAATTGTTGGTATTAAGACGGGACATGCCGCGCTCTTTGCATGCTTGTTTTGATGAAATTACCCAAATTTTGGAGCAGCTGTCGGGCCTACGTCAAACCGAATGCAAGCGTTTGGCTGGTGAATTGCACGCGAAATTACGCTTTGGCAAGATGCGCAGTATTTTTCAACATGGCCTGCATGAGTTTTTGGAAGACTTCGTTAAAGCCAATAATAAATTGGGTGCAGAAGTGCACCGTAGTTTTTTTAGTATTGCGACCCGTTAATTATGTTACTCAACATTGAGCACCACACCCGTTATGTGTATACCGAATCGGTTAATTACACCATACAGCAGTTGCGCTTAAGTCCACAAAATGGCTTTGGTCAGCATGTCAAACGCTGGGACATCAAAGTCGCTGGCGCATTGCATCCTAGTGAAGATGCCTATGGCAACAGCACACACACATTAGTCATAGACCGTCCGCATCAGGAAATTTTAATCGTGGCAGTGGGTGAAATTGAAACGGGGCTAGAAGTGATGTCGCAACACCAGAATTTGCCACTGGCTATTTATTTGCGCGATACGCCGTTAACCTTAAGCAATTTGGCCATGCGTCAGTTTGCTAAGCACTTTAAAACCGCACAGCATCAGCAAAGCTCAGCATTGTCAGCCATGATGCACGCTTTATTACTACGGGTTAAGTATTTAACTGGAGCAACGCAGGTTAATACCTCGGCGATTGAGGCATTTAGCCTTGGTCAAGGCGTATGCCAAGATCATGCACATATTTTTATTGCTTGTTGTCGCAGTATGGGTTTACCAGCGCGCTACGTCAGTGGTTATTTGTTTACGGTGGATGGTAGCCTAATGCAAACGCATGCTTGGGCAGACGTTTATTTAAACGACATTGGCTGGCAAAGTTTTGATGTGTCCAATGGTTGCCATGCTGGTGAAACCCACGTTCGTTTGGCGACGGGTTTGGATTACCGTAGCGCCAGTCCGGTTAGTGGCATCCGCTCTGGCGGTGGCATAGAAGGCATGGCTAGTAGCGTGATTGTTAACCAAGCCGGCGTTCCCTTATTGGAGCAGCGGCGTATCGATACGGTGGCTTTGTTGGAGCATGCTGAGTTAATGCGACAAAATCAACAAGCACAACAATAATTCCCTTAAAGCAGCGTGAGTGAAACTCTATGTTATTTAATTCCCCTTCTGATATTCGTGATGTCTCTGTGGCCATACGGGATGCGGTAGCGCCGGTGTTTTTGTTAACCGGCATCGGTTCAATTTTAGGTGTCTTGGTCAACCGTTTAGGCCGTGCGATTGATAGAGCAAGAAATTTAAATGCCCTTAGTGCGGATCAGCGTAAGTTGTTTTTAGAAGAATTGGACATCATTGCTATCCGCACTTTCTGGATGCGCTGGTCAGTGGGTTTATTTATATTTGCTGGCTTGTGTGTGTCACTGGCGATTGCCGCCATATTCGTCGGCGTGGCAATTAATATCCATTTGTCAGACTTTGTTTTAATGACGTTTATTAGCGCCATGGTTTCCCTGATATTTGGTTTATTGTGTTTTCTAAGAGAAATCATATTGGCCTCGCAAGAAGTAATTACCCGGCATAGGCAAGATTTAAATGGTCGCTAGGGCAGCCTAATGGTATGATTTGCACCTGCTCATCCCCCCCTTTATTTTAGAGTTAGTTATGACCTATTGTGTTGGCTTATTGTTAAAACAAGGTTTGGTATTTGCTTCTGATACCCGCACCAATGCTGGGGTTGATCAAGTTGCGATATCACCGAAGATGCATATTTTCGAGGTAAAATGGGATCGCGTAATTGTCTTAATGACGGCCGGTAATTTGGCCATCACACAAGCCGTAGTTGGGCATTTGCGCGCGGCCATAGAGACAAATAAAAAAGGCACAAAGCACTTGCATAACGTCAAGAGTTTATTTGAAGCCGCTAGTTTAGTCGGTGCTGAATTACGTGCTGCCTTTGAACGCGATGCGGAATTTCTAAAAAACCACAACATAGACTTTAATGCGACCATTTTGCTTGGCGGTCAGATTAAAGGTGAAAAGCCTAGGTTATTTAATGTCTACGCCGCTGGTAATTTTATTGAAACCTGCAGCGAAACGCCTTATTTCCAAATAGGTGAAACCAAATACGGCAAGCCCATCATTGACCGCGTGGTGAAATACCAAAGTGAAATGATGGATGCGGTAAAATGTTTGTTAATTTCCTTTGATTCCACCATCCGTAGCAATGTGTCTGTGGCGGCACCTATTGATTTGTTGTTATACAGAACAGACAGTTTGCATGCCGATTGTTATCAACGCATTAGTGAAAACGATCCTTATTATTTGCAGATACGCCAAGGCTGGGGAGACGGGTTGAAGTCAGTATTTAGTGGATTGCCCAATCCAGATTGGTGCTAAATTAGCTAAAACGGGACCTAAAAACATAACTATGGCTAAACTTTTTATTATCACCGCCGCTTCGGGCGCCGGTAAAACCAGTTTGATTAAAGCCCTGTTGGCAAACGATCCACAGTTGAAGCTGTCTATTTCTCACACCACGCGCAAGCCTAGGGCCAGCGAAATCGATGGGGTGGATTACCATTTTGTTGATGACGCTACCTTCATACAAATGCTCGGCGAGGCGAAATTTTTAGAGAGCGCCTTAGTACACGAAGCGCGCTACGGTACCTCGCAAGCCGGGGTAGACCAGCAGTTGGCAGCAGGCTTTGATGTGATTTTAGAAATCGATTGGCAAGGCGCGGCCCAAGTTCGCCGTTTATACCCGCAAGCCGTCAGTATTTTTGTGTTGCCGCCATCAATAGCGGCATTAGAACAAAGGCTTAATGGCCGTGGCCAAGATGCGGCTGAGGTGATTGCTAAGCGTGTGGCGGCAGCACGTTCGGAAATGGCGCACGTAGGTGAGTTCGATTATGTTACAATTAACGACAATTTTGATGTGGCCTTGCAAGACATAGCGGCCATATTTCGAGCAGAACGCTTAGTCGGTTCAATTCAAATGCAGCGGCACGCCAGTTTGATTAAAACGCTCACTTAATATCTTAAATTTCTGCTCAGCGTTAGCCGGGCGCACAATAGGAACACCATCATGGCTCGTATTACTGTAGATGATTGCTTAGATCAAATCCCTAACCGTTTTCAATTAACTTTAGTGGCCGCTTACCGGGCACGTCAGTTGCACAATGGTTCTGAACCCTTGATTAATGTACAAAACTTACGCGACAAACCCACGGTTTTAGCCTTGCGTGAAATCGCCGCCGGTAAAGTGGGCGTGGAAATTTTAATTCGCGCTTAACGCTTGCTAGATTAATCGTGATTCCCTCATGCCTAAACCGGCAACTGCACATAAAACCGCATCGCCTAATTCGCCTGCTAGTCAATTAGCCGCTGCATTGGTTTTACCGGCAGACCGTGACGATTCTGCATTAAGCTTACGCTTAAAAAACTACCTTAAATCCGAAGACATTGCCCAAGTTTGGGAGGCATACCGCTATGCCGATCAAGCTCATCATGGCGTCGTGCGTAAAACCGGTGAGCCTTACATCAGTCACCCGGTTTCGGTGGCTTGCATTTTGGCTGACTTGCACATGGATCTGCCGACGATCATGGCGGCATTGTTGCACGATGTCGTGGAAGACACCGACATCAGCACCGACGACATCAAAGAAAAGTTTGGCCAACAAGTGGCCGATTTAGTCGATGGCGTGACGAAATTAGATAAAATTGAATTTCAAAGTGCCAGTGTCGCGCAAGCCGAAAATTTTCGCAAAATGCTCTTGGCCATGTCGCAAGACGTGCGGGTCATTTTAGTCAAATTAGCCGATAGATTGCATAACATGCAAACGCTGGAAG
>SXVG01000130.1 GCA_005791685.1 Methylotenera sp.
CTGGTCAATAAAAAGGAGCCGCACGGCTCCTTTTTTATGGCGATTTAAAAGAGTATGGAAAAGTACTATTTAGTTGTGACGAAGCGACCATTTGGCGCGCGCGCAACGATTCTACCATTTTGTGAGTAGTAGTTAGGGAGGCCTAGTTCTTTTTGGGTGGCAATAGCTTTGCTAATTGCGTCTTTAGCAATTTGCTCGAAAGCTATAAACGTAGGATTTCGTGAGGTTTTGCTTGATGCTTTAATAACTCTGCTACGTAACATGATTTACTCCAACTGATTCTGAAAACAACCGCCATTGGATATCGTCTGTAACTGCAATATCAATTGTATGGGTGGCTTGATTAAGATTGGCTTCTGCAACCGCCTCAACCACGTGCTCTCCGTCGGTGGAATTGTATAATAATTGCCAAGAATTTACTAATGGCCTATATAGATGCCAGAAATTATGTCTAGATCTAGGAAATCTACGTCTGACATGCTCCTCTGGTACGTCATGCCCACCTTGGCTCACGCGTAATCTAACGCGGTAGAGTGATATTTCTACTGATTCAAGATAAATGTAGACGATAAGAACTTGGTAACCCTTCGCGCGCGCATTATTGATATGCTGGCAAAGGGTTCTTCCCGCAAGAGTGGATTCAACAATGATGGATTCTTTATTTGCAATGGATTCTGTAATGGCTTGGATGAATAATTTAGCGGCAGGTATTTGTACGCTCTGTATATCATCTGCATTTAATTGGTATGCAAAATCATCAGCGCCAAGGTATTTAAATCTTGTTTTCTCTATCAGCTCTTTTGCAAATGTAGTTTTTCCGCTGCCATTAGAGCCACCAACAAGAATCAATTGAGGTTGATTGTTAAGAGATATTGTCACATCACTATTTTACATACATTAGCTTGTATTTTTAAAAATAATCAATAAATACAATGGCTAGACAGAAATTCCGGTGCTTGAGTGGCGGTTTAAGGCATTTATCGGGCGGGCACCAGCAGGCCCAATAGGAGGCATGCCCTGAATAGGCGTTAACTGTCATAAATGTGTAACCTACCGCCGCGCTAGAGAGGCTAAACTCACTTCTGTTTGAAATAACCTTCTTGAGGAGTGCGTATGAAAATTAAGCCAGCGGCGGACGAGTACCTAGAAAAAGCCAAACAATTAAGTGAGGATGAGTCGCAACGCTTGTTGAGCAGAATGCGTGGTAAACCTGCCCGCAAACTGGAAGATAAAAAATTGACCGCCTTGGAAGCCTTGGCCATACAGTTGGAAATTGATGACGAGTTGTTGTCAGAATGGCGCAAGAATATGTTCGCGATTAAAGAAAAAGAAGCTAAAAAAGCGGCCAAAGCCGGCGGCGTAAAAGGCAAAGCAGAAGAAGCCGGCAAAGAAAAAACCAAGTAAAGAGAAAAAATTAACCCTAACAAAAGCTGGCTTTTGTTAGGGTTTTATTGAAGCACCCTCACTTGCACGGGTGCTTTTTTATGAGGCGGTGGCCTCCTTTACCCAGCTTAATAAGGGCGCCCATTGTTCCATGTCTGGCGCCACCAAAGAGGCGCGCATGTCAAATAAGCCTATGCCCAACTCGGCGGCCGTGGCATACACCTGGGCATTTCTTAGGTAGGTTAATACTGGGAAGCCGGTTTGCTGCATAAAGTCCGCCAGCCCCGCCGCGGCGTGGGTGCGACTGTTTACCCGCATGCCGACCAAGGCGACAAAGGTTTTATTTTTTCGTATGGCTTTTTCTTCGGCCAATTTATCCAGAAAATCACTGCTGGCGCCTATGTCAAAAGCCGACGGTTGGATGGGCACGATCACGCAGTCGGCTTGCTTGACCGCATCGGACAATTTTTCATCGCGCAAGCCGGCCGGCGTGTCGGTGATGACCCATGCCGATTCTTTCAGTTTGGCTTTATTGTGGGCGTTGTAGCTATGGATAAGCGGCAAGTCGGCTGGCCTTCTGCCCAACCATAGCGCGGACGATTTTTGTCTATCTAGATCATTGAGCATCACCGGCAGGCCAGCCGCGGCTAAATAAGAGGCAAGATTGGTGGCCAAGGTTGTTTTGCCTGCGCCGCCCTTGGAGTTGGCAATCAAGATATTTTTCATTCATTACGTCCCATACAGTTAACGGCAGATTTAATTGCAAGCGTTTTTTAAGGCCTAGGCGGCCGTCTATATGCGCGCCGCCCAGTACATTTTAATGCTTGAGACTTAAAATAATGTGACGGAAATATGAAGAAATAATGACAAGGCCGGCATCACGCCCGCCTTTGATTTTATTTAAGCGGGCGGGCTATTTTTTGCCGGCTTTAAAAAGATAATCATGGCCATGCATACCAACCAGCATCGCTATGACAAAAAGGCCGGCTTGTTTAGAGCCTGTGCCCAGCACCAGCAGGGCCGGCCCCGGACAAAAACCTGCCAGCGCCCAGCCTGCACCAAACAACAGACTGCCTATGACCAGTTCTTTAGACAGGTGGGTGGTGCCTGGTAAATGCAGCGCTTCATTGCAGAGCGTTTGTTTTTTATTTTCTATGTAGCGGAAGCCAAAAAAGGCGATGGCGATGCCGCCTAACATGACAAACGCCAAGCTCGGGTCCCAATGCCCGGCAATGTCGAAAAAGCCCATGACTTTTGCCGGATTGGTCATGCCGGAAATCATTAAGCCTAGTCCAAAAATGAGTCCTGAAATGAAGGTCATGCCGTTTTTCATGATTTAAATCGCGTGTAAAAGTACGTAAGTAAGAAGAAAGCCAGACAGCATAAAGCTCAGGGTGGCCACTAGCGAGCGTAATGACAGTCGGCTCAATCCGCATATGCCGTGGCCACTGCTACACCCCGATCCCATGCGACTGCCAAATCCGACCAAGAGGCCGGCTGTAATAAGCGTGCCGTTGGAGGCGACTATGCTAGTCTCTGGCAGGGTCGCAAAAAGTTGATAAAACCAGTTGGCACTCATGAGGCCTATGATAAAAAGGGCGCGCCAGCCGGCGTCACTATCGTAGGCATTTCTTGGGTTGGTCAGGTAGGCCAGTATGCCGCTGATGCCGGCTATTTTTCCTCTAAACACAACTAATAAGGTCGCGGCCACGCCTAATAACGCGCCGCCTAGCAAGGCGCTGGTGGGGGTGAAATTTGCCCAGTCTATGGTGAGGTGCATGTTTTTTCCTCTGCGAAATGGTGGCTTATGCAAGCCTTGTGACCCATTTCCTTAAATATATTTTTATATAACTATATACTCATGTAATATAATAGAACAGTTTTATTTTAAGGGAATTTGCTGATGCAACTTGATGATCAAGCGTATGCGCATATCGCCAAATACTTTCAGCTCTTGGCTGAACCCATGCGCCTGAAAATATTGAATGGCTTAAGGGATGGTGAGAAAAATGTCACCGAGTTGGTGGACCTGTCAGGCGGCACGCAAGCCAATGTGTCCAAGCACCTGGCTTTGTTGTGCGCGGCAAAGTTGATCACGCGCGAGGCCCGTGGCACCAAAGCCTATTACCGCATCGTAGACCAGCGGATTTACGAGCTGTGCAATTTGGTCTGTGGGCAGTTGGCCAGTCAAATGAGTTTGGACGCGGCGGCCAACGAAACCTTTATTTCCGCCATGCAAGGCAATGTAGTTTGATGATAAAAAATGGGAGACAATATGATTTTTAAGCAATTCTTTGAGCCTGATACCAGCACTTTTACCTATTTGCTGGCCTGCGAAAAGACCAAACAAGCGGTGTTGATAGACACGGTGGAATCGGAAGTGTCGACGTATTTACAAGCCCTGGCTGAACAAGATTTGAAGTTGGTTTACACCCTAGAAACCCATGTGCATGCAGATCACGTGACCGGCGCCGATAGCTTGCGACAAAAGCTGGGCAGTAAAAGCGTGGTGCACCGTGACGCCGGCGCCATGTGTGGCGATTTATTGGTGACCGACGGCGTGCACCTGATAGTGGGCAGTATCGATTTAGAGGTGCGCTACACGCCAGGCCACACCAATGGCTGCATCAGCTTCTTTGCCGGTGACCGTATCTTTACCGGTGATTCCTTATTGATAGGCGGTTGCGGGCGTACCGACTTTCAGAGCGGCGATTCAGGGCAGTTGTACGACAGCATACACGCACAAATTTTTAGCTTGGCCGATGAGGTGATTATTTACCCTGGCCACGATTACAATGGCAACACCCAATCAAGCGTGGGCAACGAGCGCAAAAACAATAAACGCTTGGGCGATAACAGAAGCCGTGAGGATTTTATTAAAATCATGAGTGAGCTTAAGTTAGCCTACCCAAAATACATAGACGTGGCACTGCCAGCCAACCAAGCTTGCGGCCGCATTGCTGCACCGGCGCAAGCGGCCTAAACGCCAGCTTACATCACAATAAAAAATCATGAGGGGATGAAAGAATGAAGTGTGCAAATTTAGTGGATGGGGTGTTGGTGGCCGATCAAATTCTGGTGGAGGATTTAAAAGCCCTCGCCGCGCAGGGCATTAAAACCATAGTTTGCCACCGTCCGGATGGCGAGGGCGCGGATCAGCCGAATTTTGTAGAAATTGCCCAGGCGGCCAAAAAATTAAAAATCAAAACCCATTATTTACCCGTGGTCAGTGGCAAGATTTCCGATGCCGACGTGGCGGCATTTACGCAACTATTTAAAGAGGCAGAACAGCCGCTGTTGGGCTATTGCCGTTCGGGCATGCGCGCAGCATCGCTTTGGGCTTTAAGCCAAGGCGCGGCGCTGGGTCTGGCAAAAACGCTGGCGGCCGGCAAACAAGCCGGCTTTGATTTATCCGGATTAACGCAACGGCTGGTCGGTGATCAGGCCAATGCGGCGGGCGTTATACACCACGAAATTGTGATTGTGGGTGGCGGCGCGGCCGGGGTGGCGGTGGCGTCCAGCTTGCTGTCGCGTAATAGCAAATTGGACGTGGTCATTATTGATCCGGCCGATACGCATTATTACCAACCGGGTTGGACCATGGTCGGTGGCGGTATCTTTAATCCGGCCACCACGGTTAAAACCATGGCGTCGGTTATCCCTTCCAAGGCTAAATGGATCAAAGCGGCGGTGGCTGGATTTGAGCCAGAGGCCAAACAAGTTATTTTAGAAGGTTGCCGCACCATTAGTTACGACGCGCTGATCGTCTGCCCAGGATTGAAGCTCAATTGGCATGGCATAGAAGGCTTGGTTGAAACCCTAGGGCAAAATGGCGTGACCTCAAACTACCGCTACGATTTAGCGCAATACACTTGGGAATTGGTTAAAAAATTCAAAAAAGGCAAAGCACTGTTTACCCAACCGCCGATGCCGATAAAATGCGCCGGCGCACCGCAAAAAGCCATGTACTTGTCTGCCGACCATTGGTTAAGAAGTGGCCATTTAGCCGACGTGCAAATTGAGTTCTATAATGCCGGCCCGGTGTTATTTGGCGTGAAAGAATACGTGCCGGCTTTGATGGAATACGTGCAGCGCTATCGTGCCAAATTAAACTTCAACCACCGCTTAACAAAAATTGATGGCCCGGCAAAAAAAGCCTGGTTTACCGTAACC
Organism: Methylotenera sp.; assembly: GCA_005791685.1. Taxonomy (GTDB): domain Bacteria; phylum Pseudomonadota; class Gammaproteobacteria; order Burkholderiales; family Methylophilaceae; genus Methylotenera. Next base: position 5,557 of record SXVG01000130.1, read on the forward strand.
GATGCCGATGGCAATGCCTCCACACTGGAAACCTCGTTTGACATGATACACGTGGTGCCACCGCAACAAGCGCCGGACTTCATTCGTGCCAGTACTTTGGTTGATGCGGCCGGCTGGGTGGACGTTAGTCAAGATACCTTGCAACATAAAACCTATCCCAGCATTTATGCCTTGGGTGATGTGACCAATTGCCCCAATGCAAAAACGGCGGCAGCGGCACGCAAACAAGCACCGGTGGTGGCCACCAATGTCTTGTTCGATTTGAATAAAGGCCAACACCGTGCCGCGTACGACGGCTACGGCTCTTGCCCGCTAACGGTAGAGCGCGGCAAAATCGTCTTGGCTGAATTTGGCTTTGGCGGACGTTTACTGCCTAGTTTTCCTAAATGGTTGATTGATGGCCAAAAGCCCTCAAGACTAGCTTGGCTGCTAAAAGAGCGTATCTTGCCGCCTATTTACTGGTGGGCGATGCTAAAAGGCCGGGAGTGGCTGGCAAAACCGATTAAACTCGATGCGGATAAATAAGGTGATTATTCTGAGGACTGTTTGTGCTTGATCCTATCCATATCAGCCTTTTACTAGGCTTGTTTGTCGGCTTGGTGCTGGCCATCACTGGCGCTGGTGGAGCGATACTGTCCTTGCCACTTTTGCTGTTTTTCTTAAACCTTAAAATGATAGACGCCGCGCCCATATCGCTAATGGCCATCACCTTGTCGGCGGGCCTGGCCGCTGCCTTGGGCTTGCGCAATGGCATGGTCCGTTATAAGGCGGCCACGCTGTTGGCTAGCTTTGGTGTGCTTTGCGCGCCACTGGGCGTGTGGGCGGCGCATCAATTGCCGGAAAAGCTGCTGGCCATGTTGTTTTCTGTGGTGTTGTTGGTGGTGTCGATTCGGTCTTTTCAGAAGTTTAAAACGCCCACTTTATTGATAGGCGACGATTGCGATGATCCGAACGGCTGCGATGACGATGAAAAACCCGAGCCCGCTTGCTCGGTTAACCCAGCCACCTCTAAACTGTTTTGGACCGCGCCTTGCACCAAACGCTTGATTTTAACCGGCGGCTTTTCTGGCTTTTTGTCTGGGTTGCTGGGCGTGGGCGGCGGCTTCATTATCGTGCCTACCTTGCACAGCATCAGCAACTTAGAAAGCAAAATGATAGTCGCCACCTCCTTGGCGGTCATCAGCTTGGTGTCCATGGTCGGTGCCTTTTCTTACGCTGGCAATGGCAGTATTTTATGGCCGATTGCTGTGCCGTTTGTCGGTGCGACGCTGGTCGGCATGCTGCTAGGCAGAACGTTGCAGAGCAAAATCCCCAGCCACGTTAGCCTGCTAATGTTTGGCATCCTGTCTGCCACCATCGCTGTGGTGATGTTGGCTAAAACCTTGCTGGGTTTCTCATAAACCTGCCTAATTTCCGCGCCATCCCTTTCAGTCATGGCATAAAAAAAGCCCACATCGCTGTGAGCTAAATTTTACTTGGTGCCGGCGAAGAGACTCGAACTCTTACGACCTAAGTCACAACCACCTCAAGGTTGCGTGTCTACCAATTCCACCACGTCGGCATAAGGCCGTCATTATAACGTATTTCAATGGCAACGCCTCCCACTCGCTTGCGATCGTTTGTGAGTGTGAGCTTCTGAGAGCGGTGTTTTATTTACTTGAATTGCCCCACCAGTGTCCCACTGTGCATAAATGAAAAAGGCTTACATCTCTGTAAGCCTTGATTTTATTGGTGGCCGAGACTGGAATCGAACCAGTGACACGCGGATTTTCA
>SXVG01000131.1 GCA_005791685.1 Methylotenera sp.
GCTCCTGGCGGCGGTGCATTAACAGTGTTCAGCCTATAATTTAATCGTAAGATTAAGTTGTAGTACTAAACTAAAAACACCCCGATTCGTCGGGGTGTTTTTTTATGGGTGTTGAAACGAGAGCAAAATAGCCTGAATAGGCGTCAGATAAACTACTGATGAACGGTCAAATTGGATACAATGTGAGCTGGTTTTTTTACCCATTCATTTGCATTAATTAAATGCTAAGAACTTTTTTATTTGCTCAGTACTCTGTAGCAAGCAGCCATTATTAAAGCTGAATATTCACGATAAGGAACAAACAATGTTGAAACAGGTTAAAAAGCAGTTGGGCTTAGCTGTGCTACTCGCCATGGCAGTAAACGTTAGCTTCGCAGCAGATCCAGACATTCCAGCACTTAATCCAGACGAAGGGCGTATCGGTGAGATACGACGCGTGGTGGATGAGTCCGAATTCAAGGTGTGTGCTGACCCTGAAAACATGCCGTTTTCCAATTCAAAACAAGAAGGTTTTGAAGATAAAATCGCCCAAGTATTGGCACAAGACTTGGGCAAAAAATTGACCTTCACTTACGCTTATAGCCGCCAGGGATTTTTTAGAAACACCTTGGGTGCTAACCGTTGTGATGTCGTTATCGGCACCACCTCAGACAATGACATGATGCGCACCTCTAAACCATATTACCGTGCTGGCCATGTGTTTGTTTGGCGTAAAGACAGCAATTATAACATTGCCGATTGGTCTTCACCGGACTTGCGTAAAGGCTTCATAGGCGTCATTGATCATAGCCCGGCCACCATACCAATGAACGATCATAATTTGATTGCTAACGCCAGGCCTTACCGCATACAGCGCGACTTAAACCTTCCATCCAGCTTCATGATAGACGATTTAGCCAAAGGCGACATTGATATTGCTATTGCTTGGGGTCCGATAGGCGGCTACTTTGCTAAGCAATCTAAAGTGCCCATGGTGGTAGCGCCCATTCCTGAGTACGAAACACAAAATGCCAAGGGTAAGGAGTATTGGAATATTGCAGTGGGCGTGCGCAAAAAAGATAAAGATCGTATCGCCTTGATACAAGGGGCCTTGGATAGAAACCAAGCTAAAATCATTAAAATTTTAGACGATTACGGCATCCCACACGTGGCGGTTGTAGAAGGCGACAGCTTGCAAAAAATCTATAACAAATACGGTGCCAATAAGAAGCCAGCGGCGGATAAATAATTATTGCTTAGCGCCAAGCTTAAAAGCGACTAATGCTGTAATAAATTAAACGGCTAATGTATAATCGTGTTGGCCGTTTTTTTATGCAGGCACACATTAGGGGCGCTTTAAATCGCTGGCGTTACGGTGAATTAAAGTGTCAACCAAGTAACAATAAGTACGTTAGATGAATACACGTTCAGTAATGCGTTTGCAAAATGATCGTAGCAAAATTCATTACAATAAGGAGATGATATGTTAGGTTTTAAATCAGTTAAAGCAGCATTATTAATTTCGATGCTAGGCTTTATCAGTTTAGTTGCAAGTGGCCAAGCCAGCGCCGCTTGTAGTTTTGTATCAACGGTAGATAGCTCAGCTCTGGCTGTTAAAGGCACCGCAACGGATACGCCGGAAGCAAAAGAGTTTTTAGAAACTTGCATTAACCCTTACACCAAAGCTTACGCAAAAGATCCTTCATTGATTGCTCAAAAAAGTCCTAAGGGCGGTAAAGCCTTATTTGGCTACAACGGTTGTTCAGGTTGCCACGGTGGTAAACTAGAAGGCGTGATGGCGCCGTCATTAAGAAAAGACGGTGGTCAAGGTGCATTTGATACTAAATGGGTCTATGCAAAAAATGCCACAGACAAAGGCATGTATGAAACAATCTCAGGCGGTTCAGCCGGTGTTTCTGGTGGTGTTATGTCGCCATGGAACATCACTTTAGCCAATCACGTGGGTGATGGCTTAACGACCGATGAAATTCTACGTTTGATTGCCTACATACGCTCAGAATACCGCGGTGACGGCGAAAAAACTTGGTTGAAATAATTTAAGTGAAATTAGCTTAATTTATAGCGTCCTGTGTAATACTTAAGCGGCTACTGCAATATGCAGTAGCCGCTTTTATTTTCAATCTTGCAAGCTTGGTTGGTGAGGAGATGAATAATGCCTAATGTTAAATTTTATTGCTTAATGCTAAGCAGCTTATTAATGCTGGCTGCCTGTGGGGATAAAGGAAAACCGGCCATGCCAGATAAGGCAGCAGCCAGTTGCCAGTTCGTTTCGACAAAAGACAACAGCCCTTTAGCCATTAAAGCGGTGCCTACTGATAGCGACGCGGCTAAAGTGTTCTTAACGACCTGCATCAATCCTTACAGCAAACTTTATGCGGGCGATATTGAGGCCGCAAAAGCCGGTAAGAAGCAGTTTGCTTATCAAGGCTGTAGCGGGTGCCATGGCGGTAATGCCAATGGTTTGATGGGGCCTAGTTTGATCGATGCCAAGTGGCAATACGCAAAACACAACACCGATAAGGGCTTGTTTGAAACCATCGCCGGCGGAACCAATGGATCGCCCCCTGAATGGGGCTCCATGCTGATTTGGCATAATCAAGTGGCGGGACATAGCGGCGAAGGATTGGATACCGACACGATTCTACAAATCATGGCTTGGCTACGCACGCAGTACGTGGGCGGTGGTGAGACGCCTTGGTTAAATTAGGCATTATGAATTTTAGTAAAGAAAAAAGACTACTTTGAAAAATACCGATAAAAATAGTTTGCATCATGTGGTGATTGTAGGGGGTGGTGCGGGCGGATTGGAATTAGCCACCAAGTTGGGGGACACGCTAGGCCGTCAAGGCAAAGCGATCATCACCTTGGTTGACCAATCTAAAACCCATGTTTGGAAACCTTTGCTGCATGAAATTGCCGCGGGCAGCATGAACCCTGAAAGACACGAGTTGGTTTATTTAGCACAAGCGCATTGGCATCATTTTAATTTTCGCTTAGGCAGCATGGACCGCTTGGATAGAGCAAAAAAAACCATAGCCATCTCCCCTTATTTTGATGAAGATGGCTTTGAGGTGATTCCTAGACGCACGCTAGCCTATGACACCTTGATCATTGCCGTGGGTAGCACCACCAATGATTTTGGCATCAAGGGAGCGGGTGAATTTTCCATAGCCTTGGATACCCAGGACCAAGCCGAACGCTTTCACCGTCGCCTGCACAACGCTCTGGTGCGTGCGCAAACTCAGGCTAAGGCGGTGCAAGCCGGTCAATTGGAAGTGGTGATAGTGGGCGCTGGCGCCACAGGCGTTGAGTTGGCGGCGGAATTGCACAATACCACCCGTGAGTTGGCGGCCTATGGCTTGGATAAAATTAATGCGGACCGGGATATTAAAATATCCTTGGTGGAAGCCAGTGAACGCGTGTTGCCAGCCTTGCCGACTAAGTTGTCTGATTCGGTGGAATTGGAACTTAGAAAACTGGATGTGCATCTTTATACCGGGGAACGCGTGACGGAAGTGACGCGTGATGGCATTCATACCCACAGTGGAAAATTCATTCCATCCGCCTTGGTGGTTTGGGCAGCAGGCATTAAAGCCCCGGATTTTTTACGTGAAATGGACGGCTTGGAAACGAATCACATCAATCAATTGGTCGTGCATCGCACCTTGCAAACCACCTTAGATGCTAACGTGTTTGCTTTCGGTGATTGCGCGGCTTGCCCTAGGCTAAATGGTTCGGCGGATGAGACCGTGCCACCGCGTGCGCAAGCGGCGCATCAGCAGGCAAGCATGCTGGTTAAAACGGTTAAAAATAGACTGGCTGGAAAGAAACACTTACCCGACTACACTTACTTGGATTATGGCTCATTGGTGAATTTGGGAAAATACACCACGGTGGGTAATTTGATGGGGTCTTTATCCGGGGGCAGCTTATTCATTGAAGGCTTAATCGCGCGCATCATGTACCAGTCTTTATACAAAATGCATTTAATGGCCTTGCACGGCTTTTGGAGTATGGCCCTGCAAACCATAGCGCGCATGATTACCCGCCGTACCGAAGCGCGGGTTAAGTTGCATTAAACCGGCACTCGGCTGAGCTGGCTTACGGCCGCGCCGCTGAGTGTTTGAGGTAGAGTTGGTAAATGATGGTCATCGCCAAGCTAACAAATAGCCCAAAGATGACTAAGATGAGGTTGATGGCGAGGTTTTGATGTTTCATTAGCGTGTAAATGCCTAACAATACCAAGATGCCGATATTTTCATTGAAATTTTGCACGGCAATCGAGTGGCCAGCACCCAGTAAAGTGTGACCTCGGTGTTGTAGCAATGAATTGAGCGGCACTAAAAAATAGCCGGCCAACACCCCTATACAAAATAGCACCACCGCGGCAATTTCTGGGCTATTAATCAAGGCCATGCTCACCACTAAAAAGCCCATCAAGATGCCAGCAGGCAACACTTTGACGGCATCTTCTAATTTAACAAATAAGGATGCACCCAGTGAGCCTATGGCTATCCCCACGGCTAAAATGGCGATCAGTACCGATGCGGCTTGTTGTTCCATGTGCAGAATTTCTTTTGCCCATTGCAATACCACAAATTGCAAGGTGGCGCCTGCCCCCCAAAATAGCGTGGTGACGGCCAGCGATACTTGACCTTGCGGGTCGCGCCACAAGGTCGTGAAGGCATGCCAAAAATCCCGCATCAGGAATAAAAAATTACGTTGCGGCATTTTGTGATCTATCGGTACTTTGGGTATGTAGTAGTTGAATGCGGCGGCCATTAAATAGATGCCGGCAATGACCGCAATGCCAAAATACGGGTCTTGCACAGAGATGGCCGAGCCAAATACCGGGCCCAATATGATGGCGGTAACGGTGGTGCCTTCCATCCAAGCATTGGCTTTAATCAGCTGGTTGGAAGGCAGCATTTCAGTCAATATGCCGTATTTGGCGGGCGAGTAGGCCGCCGCACCTATGCCGACAATGGCGTAGGCATACAGCGGCGGCACGCCCATGAAGGCCAACAGACAGCCTAAGAATTTGATGCCGTTGCTGATAAACATCACCTTGCCTTTAGGTAAGGCGTCGGCAAAGGGACCAACGAAAGGCGCCAGTACGATGTAGGCAATGATGAAAAATTCACGCAACAATGGCTCGTGCCATCCTGGCGCTTGCAATTTAGCCAGTAAGGTGATGGCGGCAAACAGCAGTGCGTTATCCGCAATGGCGGATAAGAATTGCGCCATTAACAGCGTGTAAAAGCCTTTTTTCATGGCGTTGTTACAAGGCCTCTGCGGCAAAATCGGCCAGACGTGAACGTTCGCCACGCATCAGCGTGATGTGGCCATTGTGTCCCCAGCCTTTAAACCTATCCACCACGTAGGTAAGCCCTGAGCTGCCTTCGGTTAAGTAAGGCGTGTCAATTTGCGCAATATTGCCTAGGCAGACCACTTTAGTGCCTGGGCCTGCCCGGGTAATCAGTGTTTTCATTTGCTTAGGGGTTAAGTTTTGTGCTTCATCAATGATTAAGAATTTATTCAAAAAAGTGCGGCCACGCATAAAGTTGAGTGATTTTACTTTAATGCGACTGCGAATCAAGTCTTGGGTGGCGGCACGCCCCCATTCGCCGGCGGTGTCATCACTTTTGTTTAATACGTCTAAATTATCATCCAAGGCTCCCATCCACGGCCCCATTTTTTCTTCTTCTGTTCCCGGTAAAAAGCCTATATCCTCACCCACGGACACGGTGACCCGGGTCATAATGATTTCTGAATAAATTTTGCTGTCCAGTACTTGGGTCAGTGCCGCGGCTAAGGTTAATAAAGTCTTACCGGTGCCGGCTTGGCCTAGCAGGCTGACAAAGTCAACCTCAGGATCCATCAATAAGTTAAGGGCAAAATTTTGTTCGCGGTTGCGGGCATTAATGCCCCAAACATTGTTTTTGGCTTGCAGGTGGTCTTTAACCACTTCCAACACTGCGGAATGACCTTCCACGCTGCGCACGATGGCATGAAACGGTTTTTCAAAGTCATAGCAGACAAATTCATTGACTAAGAATGTTTTGCACAAGGGCCCGTTGATGCGATAGAACATGCGGCCGGCTTCTTGCCAGGATTCCATGGCTTTGCTGTGCGTATCCCAGAAGTCGGCCGTCAGCTCGGTCATGCCACTGTATAAAAGATCGGTGTCTTCTAATACTTTGTCATTGAAGTAATCTTCCGCCAGCATGCCGATGGCGCGCGCTTTGATGCGTATATTGATGTCTTTGCTGACCAGTATGACCTGGCGCCCCGCATGCTGTTTTTGTAGATCGAACACCACCCCTAAAATTTGATTGTCAGCGATGCTGCCGGCCAAGCCTGGTAATTTAACGGTAATTTCTTTAGTTTGTAAGAACAAGCGACCCATGAGCTGTCGGTTGCCATTGATGTTGAGTGGGCAGCCTAGCTCCAGATCGATTAAATCGGCCCCGACGATGCTCTCTAAGTTGCGACTCGCTTGACGGGCGCTACGGGCAACCTCAGTTAAGCCTTTTTTATTGTTATCCAACTCTTCTAGGGTGACCATGGGCAGGAAAATATCGTGCTCTTCAAAACGAAATAAACTGGACGGGTCGTGTATGAGTACATTGGTATCAAGCACAAAAAGTTTGCTTAGATTTAACGGTTTTTTAGCCATACATTATTCTCTTTGATTGTGGTGGATAGGGCCATTGCCGAGGGTCATTAAAGCGACCGAATAAAATCGAGTACTTCGATAACGTGACCGTCGACTTTGACGCCACGCCATTCTTTGATTAAAACTCCTTTTTTATCGATGACGAAGGTGCTGCGTTCTATGCCTTTTACTTGTTTGCCGTACATGTTTTTTATTTTAATCACGTCAAATAGATGGCAGGCCAATTCTTCCGTATCCGCCAGCAATTCAAAGGGAAAGGAAAATTTTGCTTTGAAATTTTCATGGGATTTTAAGTGGTCACGCGAGATGCCAAAGATTTCTGTATTCAGTGTTTGGAAATCCGCATAGGCATCTCTAAACTGCACGCCTTGCGTGGTGCAGCCTGGCGTTGCGTCCTTGGGATAAAAGTAGATAACGAGGTTTTTGCCTAGGTGCTGAGATAATTTAAAAGGGGTGCCGCTGGTTGCAGGTAATTGAAAATCCGGTACAGCATGATTTTGCATAGGTATTTCCACGTTGGTTTAGATCTTTTACCATTGTTGATAAAAAGACCGATTAAGGCAATAGCCTAGCGCATTAAAATGACAGTATTTAGTGCGTTAAGGTTTAGGTAGGCAAAGGCAAAAAAATAGGCAATTGTAGGGTGATGACCGTGCCGCCCTCAACTCTGGGCTCAAATTTTAATTCGCCGCCCAAGGCATCGCAGACCTTAAATGCAAAAGGGATGCCCAAGCCGGTGCCAAATCGTTTGCTAGATGGCGCGCTGATTGCGCTGGGGTCAGGTTTAAATGGCATGCCGCCAGCCCGGTCCAGTATTTGCAGGCTAAATGCTGTGCGCTTTATGTCCACCACGATGTCTATAGATCCGGCTTTATTGGATGCGTCTATGGCATTTAGGACTAAGTTATAGATGACCTGCTCGAGTAAATGTTGGTCGGTGTAGACGGTATTGTTTTTTGGCCATTTGGCTAAGGACAGTTGGATGGATTTGGCTTTTATTTTTTGTTGCAAGGGCGCCAGCGCGCCTGCAACGATGTCTTTAAGTTGGGCATGTTGCGGCTGTGGTTTGAGGGGTAATAAGTAGGCTAGCAATGAGCCGGTCCAGCGTTCCAATCTGTCCACGGTGTCTATGATGTCTTTAAAGGCACCACGTGTCTCGCTGTCGCGTTCGGGGTCGTCCATGACTTGTGAGATGGCGCGTATGCTGGCTAGAGGATTGCGTATATTGTGCGCCAACATCGGCACCAGCAAGCCTTGGGCGGCTTGCTTCTCGCTACGTACCAAGGCTTCTTGGCTGGAGGCTAATTTATCCGCCATGACATTAATGGCTTGCGACACCATGGCCAGTTCGGCCACCCCTTCCTCCGGTGCCCTGTGGCTAAGATTGCCGGCACTGATCTCTGCGGTGGCCCTTAATACCCCTTCTATCGGTTGCGCGAGGGCATGTTTTAAAAACACCCGAGAAAAAATCAGCAGCAATGCCGCCAGGATGAGCGGAATGATGAGCAGTATGGTGGCGATGCGTTGGGTGTTGGTAAGCTGCTGGGTCAATTCTTGTTGTTTTTGATTCAGCAGTTTTTCCGTGTGCGCTAATAGGACCTCATAACGATTAAATAAGCCTGTTTCAATGTCGGTATTAATGGCGCGTTTGCTGGCCTCATTGGAGGCAAGTTGGTATTGATCAAACAGGGCCGGGGCTTCCACGACGAATTTATGGTAGTTGTGCTGTAAGGCATTGATGGCTTGTATTTCTGCATCCCCTACGGCAATTTTTTTTAATTGTACAAAGTGCTTCTCAACCGATGCGGTAAAGTGATTGTATTCCTCGCGTGCCGTGGCATCTTCTAAGAAATAGGCATCAAACAACTCTTTCATTTGTCGGTATAAATCACCCCGTGTCTGCTGTACTTCGGTGACCAATGAACTGATGCGCGTCGCTTCTAGCCTAGACTTTTCCCAAAGGTGTATGCCAACGGCGCCGGCCGTGGCGGCTAATATAATCAGTAAAATAAAGGCCAGCTCGTGTATCAGCAGGATGTCTTTTAACGATTTATTTTTTTGCATGGGTTTAATGAAAATTAGGTTTCAAGTGTTTTATTCTAACTTGAAGGCGATCGGCACTTTAATGCTAAAGCTGCTGCCACGCAGTACCTCGGGTGGGGTGGGGAAAGGCATGGCTTTTTCCACCATATCCAGCGCCTGTTTATCCAGCACTTCGTGACCGCTGGATTGGATGATTTTTTTGGCTTTCAGTTTGCCGTTGCCATCCAATAATAACTCGACGACGGCCTCACCTTGCCAGCCACGCATTTGCGCAATGCGTGGGTATTGTTTGTGTTTGACGATGGCCGCCCATAATGCGCTGTCATAATTGTCACGGGCGGCGCTGGTATCCACGGGTATGACGGGTTTAGGCGGGTCATGCGGCACAATGGCGACCGGAGGAATCGGGGGCGGCGGCGCATCCACTTGAGGTGCCACTGCTATCACTTCCGGCGGTGGCGGTGGCGTGGGGTCATTTTTTGTTTCCGTTGGGATAGGCAGCGGTTTAACCATGGGTTTAATCGGCGGCTTGGGTTTAATCGGCTCAGGTTTAACCGGTTCAGGCAAAGGCGGTGGCGGGGGAGGCGGTGGCGCTTGTTGGATTAATTCCACCACCAAGGTCTCCTGCTTAGGCGCATCCGTGGCAAATTTAGGCATAACCACGGCGATCAAAGTATGCAACATCAGCGAGCCCATTAACGCCCACATCAGGGTATTGTTGTTGGTATGGCTGGGATGAGGCCTAAAGTTGATAAGGGTGTGTTTCAAAAGCAGTAACAGCCTAAGTTTAAGTTTGCTTGCAACAAGTTAAGGGGTGAAAAATTATACAACATGCAGGCGCAATATACTGCTTAGACTAGCCTTAAAGTGTGCTTTTCATGAATGTGACCAGGATTAAACTAAGCCATGCAACACTTGCACGGGGACGCTGGCGCCTTTATCGAGGTTGCCCACGGTCTCGTCGAGCACAATAAAGCAATTGGCCTTAGACATGGAGCTCAATATCGCTGAACCTTGGTGGCCGGTGGGCTTTACTTTCCATAAGCCCTGCTCATCGGTATAGAGTATGCCGCGTTGAAATTCGGTGCGCCCGGTTTGTTTTTTAATGGCTTCCGTACAGGTCACATGGAATGTTGGTAGTGCTTGAGGTGACGCCTGCCCCATCAGCATGAGCAGTGCTTCGCGTACGAATTGATAAAAGGTCACCATGACCGCGACCGGGTTGCCAGGCAAGCCAAAATAATGGGCATGGGCTATTTTTCCGTAGGCTAAAGGCCGGCCTGGTTTCATGGCGATTTTCCAAAACACCACTTGCCCGTGCTGGCTTAACAGCTGTTTCATGTGGTCTGCTTCACCGACCGATACGCCGCCACTGGTGATCACGACGTCGGCTTTTTGTGTGGCGGCCAGCAAGGTGTTTTCGAGCAATACGGGATCATCGGCAATTGCCCCCATGTCGATTACTTCTACGCCTAAGCGGCTTAGCATGCCGTATAGGGTGTAACGATTGCTGTCGTAGACTTGCCCTATTTTTAAGGGCTGGCCTATGCCGGCCAATTCGTCGCCAGTGGAGAAAAAGGCGACTTTAAGTTTGCGGTATACCTCAACTTCCGCGATGCCCAGCGACGCTACCAAGCCTAAATCGGCGGCCTGCATCAGGTGGCCGGCGGCCAAAACGGTTTGACCCAACTGCAAATCTTCTCCGGCATAGCGCACATTCATTTTGCTTTGCGGCGGGGCGGAAAAACTGATGCTGTCGGCTGCTAGGCTGACCTTTTCTTGCATAATTACGCTGTCTGTGCCGCTGGGCATCATGCCGCCGGTCATGATGCGTACGCATTGGCCGCTGTGCACGGACGCTGCAAAAGCTTTGCCGGCGTAAGCGGTGCCCATGACTTTTAATGTTGTTAGGCCGTCTGGGGCAAGGTCTAGGCTATTAAACGCATAACCGTCCATGGCCGAATTGTCGTAATTGGGTACTTGGGCGGGCGATAAAATGGCGCTGGCTAATAATCGTCCCAGCGCGTCAGATAAAGGCAGGCGTTCGGTTTCGGTCAGTGGATTTAAAAACTGCTGGATAAATAATTTGGCTTTAGCCACCGACATGGAGTTAGGGTCGTAATCGTCCATTTGGCCGAGATGGCTTAGTAATGTTGTGTGGGTATGGGGCATATAGTCGGTTGTGTTTAGTTAGCTAACTGCGATTCTAATGCAGCTAGGTCGTCTAGGGTATTCAAATTGATAAAAGCTTGCTCGCAATCGCTAAAGTCCACCTCTGCATAAGCTAGGCTCTTTTGCCAGTGACTCACGCGCCGTTCGCCTTGGTTTAGGTAAGCACTCAGTGCCGGCAAGGCGGTTTTTTTACACAAACAAAACACCGGATGGCTATGGCCATGACAACTGGCTACGGCGATGTCAGCGTGATGCGTGTTTAAAGCCGCCAGCAAGCGTGCGGCTAAATCCATGGGCAGTAAAGGGCTGTCACAGGGGACGGTAAGCAAGTAGTCGTGTTTGGCATGCTGCAAACCTAAGCTGATGCCGGCAAGTGGCCCTACAAATCCCGGGTATTGGTCTGCCAACACCGGGTAACCCAGCGCTGCGTACAGGCTGAGTTCGCGATTGGCGTTGATGATGATCTCATCCACTTGCGGCGCTAAGCGTTTAATCACGTGTTGAATCAGGGGGGTGCTGTTTAGTAAGGCTAAGCCTTTGTCTATGCCGTTCATGCGGGTGGCACGCCCCCCCGCCAGAATGATAGCGCTAATCGGCGTCACTTAGCCGCCCGTATGCGACATAAAGCGAATGACCGCGGGCTGCGAGCGGTTTAAATCAAAATCGTGGCCCAGTGGTTTGATGGCCATGCCAGCCAAGATGGCGGCAATAATCGCTTGGTCATCATGGGGATGTTGGCGCAACAGCGGCATCAGCTCAATTTTATCGTCCGTGCCTAAGCATAAATACAATTCGCCTTTGCAGCTAATGCGTACACGGTTGCAGTGTTCGCAGAAGTTATGACTGTGCGGGGAAATAAAGCCTATTTTTGTTTGACTGTTGGCGACCTTCCAATAGCGGGCTGGCCCGCCCGTGGTTTCGGTGCTGGCCAGCAGTGGGTAAGCCGCTTGCAGAATTTTTAAAGTACTTTCATTGCTGCAGAAAGTGGATGCTCTGCTATGGCCCACCTCACCTAAGGGCATTTCCTCTATGAAGGAAATGTCCAGCGCTTGGTCTATGGCGAATTTGACCAGCGATACCGCTTCGTCGTCATTGACGCCGCGCATGAGCACGCTATTGAGTTTGATATTTTTAAAGCCGGCTTGTTTGGCAGCTTGTATGCCGGCTAAGACTTGCCCAAGTTCGCCGCTGCGGGTGATGCTTTTGAAGCGTAGCGGATCTAGGCTGTCTAGGCTGATGTTGATGCGCTTAACCCCAGCCTTTTTTAAATTGTCAGCTTGTTTGTATAATTGACTTCCGTTGCTGGTGAGCACTAACTCTTTTAGGTTTTCCAGGCGGCCAATTTCTTCAAATAACCACAGCGCGTTTTTACGCACCAAGGGTTCACCACCGGTAATGCGCACTTTGCTGACGCCTAGGCCGACGAATATTCTGACCAAGCGGGCGCACTCTTCTAAGCTCAGCACTTCATCGCGAGGCAGAAAAGTCATTTCTTCCGCCATGCAGTATGTGCACCTAAAATCGCACCTGTCGGTGATGGACAGTCGAATGTAGTCCACGACTCGACCAAATTGGTCGGTTAATGGCGAAGCGGTAGGCGGCACTTTATTTGGCATGTTTTGTCGGAATGGATAGCTTGTTACAAGTGTATTATACTAACTAGTTGGAAAAATATAATGTTAAGCTGTTTTGGAGAGAATACGTTGCAAGATTTACAACCTGAACAAGAATCAAGCGTGCAGCAAAGTTTGATTGAAGCAATAGACCGGCTGATAGTGCAATATAAAAATAGGCCGGGTGCATTGTTGCCATTATTGCATGCAATCCAAGATGAATTGACCTACATTCCGGAATTCTCTTACGCAAAAATAGCTAAAGCACTGAGTTTGTCGGTGGCAGAAGTGCACGGCGTGGTCACTTTTTATCACCATTTTAAAACGCATAAACCGGGCCGGCATGTTTTGCAAATATGCCGGGCTGAATCCTGCCAGGCCATGGGTGCTGAGGCATTGGAAGCGCATGCTAAACAATGCTTGCAGCTGGATTACCATCAAACCAGC
>SXVG01000132.1 GCA_005791685.1 Methylotenera sp.
CAGTGGTAATTGGAACGGCACCAGCAAAAACATTGCATTAAGCACCCTTGCTACGGGCGCACACGCCCTCAAGGTGCGTTTAGTGGATGTGGCAGGTAACACTGGCACCGCCAGCACCGCAGCAACCACCGTCACCATAGATAGCACAGCGCCAACGCTGGCCATCAGCAGTGTTGCCAGTGATAACATTATCAACGCGTTAGAGGATAATAGCGACGTCATCATTTCTGGCACCAGCAGTGGTGCGGAAGATGGCCAAACCGTGACGGTTGGCTTAAATAGCCAGACTTACACTAGCACAGTTACCTCCAATGCTTGGAGCGTAACCGTATCGGCTGCACATGTGCAGACGCTCACCAGCGGCCAAGCTTACACCGTTACGGCCAATGTGTCTGACACGGCGGGTAACGCCGCGACACAGGCTACGCGTAGCATCACACGCGACACCAGCGTGCCGGGATTCACCAGCAGTAACACAGTTAGTTTTGTTGAAAACGGCAGTGGTACGGCCTACACGCCGACGGTGGAGTGCAGCAGCAGTGTTAGCTACACCTTGGGCGGCACCGATGCGGGGGATTTTACTATTAACAGCAGTACCGGGGCGGTGACTTTTGCTTCTAGCCCCAACTATGAAGCGCCAACTGACGCGGATGCGGACAACGTTTACAACGTCACCGTGATTGCTACTGGGACGGGCGGTGCCACCAGTCAGGCGGTTGCCATTACCGTGACGAATGCGGTGGAGGCGGGCGATGCGGTGATTGATTTGGGGGCTTACGGTAAGCTTATCGCGCCAGTACAAGTAGGAGGTAATTGGTATTACGTCTTTGATAGAGATAGCAATGGTAGCAGTGGAGTGGGCGCAGACTTGATTGAGCGCTGGCGGTTGGACTTATACGGCTTTAGATACGGCAATGATTTCACCTCGTGGGGGATTGCGCCTAGTGCCACTTACCGTTACGGCACACTCAACGGTGTGCAACTCGCGTTACCCACAAGTAGCGAATTGGCAGTGGCCAGCGTCAGCGGAAGTTTGTCTGCAGGTTGGGCGGCGGGCCATTATTGGGCAGCGGACTATTCATCCCCCCTTTATTCCTACGTATCTTCGATCGATGGCTCTGTCATTAATACTTCCAATAATGGACTTACATTGAAAGCTGCCATTTGGATGCTGGATGCCGTGGCACCCTCATTTAGCAGTGGCAGCACCGCCAGTTTTGCTGAAAATAGCAGTGGCACGGTTTACGATGCAACGGCGGACAGTGACAGCGGCATGACTTACACCCTAGGTGGCACCGATGCGGGGGATTTTAGTATTAATAGCAGCACTGGGGTGGTGACCTTTGGCGTTAGCCCCAACTATGAAGCGCCTGCCGACAGCGGCACCAATAACATTTATAACATCACCGTCACTGCCACCGACCCATCGGGCAACGCCACCAATCAAGCAGTCACCGTTACGGTAACAGACGTTGTGGAGGCAGGCGATGCGGTGATTGACTTGGGTGCGTACGGTAAGCTTATCAACGGCGTGCAGGTAGACGGTAAGTGGTATTACCATTGGGACCGTTCGGGAGATGGCACCAGCGACGACATAGGGGCTTTAAATGGTGGGGCGGACTACGTCACCCACAATGTGCTGGACGGGATATTCCGCTATGCCAGCGATTTCACCACACTGGACACAAATAATGAGACTGACAATACTTACCGCTACGCCACCATCAACGGGGTGCGCTTGGCACTGCCCACGCACGGCGGTACGACCGTGGCAGGCGTTGCTACGGGTCTTGGTGTATACAATATAAACAACGCTGCGTATAGCGATTTGCTGGAGATATGGGATGTTTATAATATGGAAGGCATAGTCGGCATCAATGGGTTTAATGACGGTGCCCCGTCTGGTTGGCGTCTCGGTGAATACTGGTCGGCTACGCCTTCGGCCTTGTCCGGTCGTCATGCTACGGTCGGTTTGGACGGTGGCTATGCCAACGACTCCCTTGACACTTGGAGTGTTTATGTTGCACTGCAGGTGCTGTGATGTGTGGTATCGACGGAATCAAACGTGTTGGAGGATGGCGTAAATAATTTTGTATAAACGACATTTTCTAGAAAGCTAAAATAGATAAAATTGGGCGGCTTAATTGCTTCATTACGGAATATAGCTACCCACCCGTACTGGGCATCCGGGTGGGTTAGCTAAATCCATTGGGCCTGTTTTTAGTAACTGGCTCCGTATAGACGGGCACCTGACGTTATGTGGCCATGCCGTCCCCCATCGACCCCACCACGTAATTTTCGTAGCGCTCAAAGGATTGGTCTTTCTTGAGGTGGGCATAATGCTCTATCACCGTCTCGATGCGGTCGTTAAGGAGTTCGGCGACGGTTAAAAAATCATTGGGGTTTCTTTTTAACCAATCCGTGGCAACCAAATGCCGAAAGGCATGCCCCCCAAAGCCTGGGGATTCTGGAATGAGCCTTTTTGTGAGGACTCGGATGCGCACGTCCAGTGATTCTAATTTACCCTTCGTAGACACCTTACTTGAAACGAATAGGGCGTGGCTATGCTTTGAACCTAACAGCACGTCCCGGTATTCTTCTAGGTAATCCTCCAAGCGATTGACCAACCAACCCGCCACTTTTACGTTATACGGCTTGCGTGTTTTAATGTCGATTGAGTCAAACCTTAAACGCCAGCTCTTATCACCGTCCTTATACAGATGGCCCGTGTTGTCCGGCAGCCAGGTCATTACCTTTAAGTTAATCACCCGCAGTGGGTTTGCAATCAAGAACGCCAGCAACAGTGCGTCCCGTTTAAGGCAAGCTTGTGCCACCCCCGGTGGCATGCCATAGGCTTCCGTGTCCAATTGCTTGATGCTGCGGAAGATAGGCTCCATGGCATAAGGGAGTGCCAGCAACGCAGCAATCGGCTCTTCGGGTAAGCGGCTTTTGTCCTTTGCTTGTTTCTTCCACATTTTTGCGACATCCGTTGTGTGCGCACACATGCCTTGCCAACTCCCGTCCGAAGGCTGGCAATGCGCACTGATTTTATGCATAAACGCAGGCTGCTGCCCCAGGTACCCGGTCTCAGGGTGCAAGAGTCCCATGACATCCACGCAGATGTTTTTGTGTTTTGAATGGATGATTCCATCAGACCGGTTCTTTAGGAATTCCAAATACGCATTAAGGGCTTCGGGATGAGCAAACCAAGCAATGGATTGCACCTCATGCAACGCTAAGCCGTACCCGTCTTGGTGGGTGGGTAAGCGCAAAAACCCGAGGAATTTGAGTATTAATTTCCACATCATGTCCGCGGTGGGCGAGGCCAACTTACCTATGCTGGCCTCAGGGGACAGCACGGAACATTTTTCAACAGGCTTCAGTCGCCAGACTGCATTGGCTGATCTTTTTAGGCTTACAATCACTGACGTTTTGTAACGGAACAACGCTTTCCACTCGTTCAACAGCGCGTCTGAGATTTCATGCGACTTAAGTGCGTAGGGTTTTTTCTGCGAGGCCGCCAACCTTTTTCTGAACTCAATGGTCGTGGCTGCGTTAGGGTTGCCTTGGGGGTCACTCGCACGAATGAGGTTGGTCAGATCGCCCCGTTCTAATGCCAGCACCGTTTCAGCACGGTGAATCGCCGCAACCGTTCGTTGATTCGGTTGGGTGCCGCTTAACCATTTGGAAAGAACCGATTTTGAGATACCGGTGTTGTTAATGAATTCGGCTTTACTCATGCCACTGGCCACCAACGCATCCCGGATGGCGACATTGAAGCTTTTATTGGCATGGGGCGTGCCACGTTCTTTACTTTCAACCAACTCGGCCACTGCCTTCCATTTGTTCAAGTGCGACCTCCTGTCGGCTTTTGTCCTTTCAGATACGTTAAGCAGGGCTAAATACGCATTGACGGAAGCCAGGTAGCCTGACTTCATCTCACGCCCAACACGGGCGTTTTCGTCTTTGCCTAGGGCCATTAAAAACCCAGTCAAGGTGGTTAAGTGGTTTCGGAATTGTTGCAGTCCCGATGCGGTATCGTTTGCGCAGAGTTGCTCACGCAAGGCATCGGCTAATGTTTTGTAAATAATGTTCAATCTAAGCTCCCAAATGGGGCCCAGGGACGTTTCTTTTAAGTCTAATTGCATCCCGTTAATGGATACGGTGATGTCATAACGGGGTTTTTGTAACGCATTGTATCTAAACTGATTGCCTATCATCTCGTGCTCCTAGGTTTGGAAACCTTATGAAGCACGGCACGTTATTCCCCAAGCCATTAAAAATCCGGTTAATCCGGTATGACTGGTATAGCTACCGCGTGGAATGTAAATGGGCTCGTGGTTATGGAAGTTGGCTAAATTTAGTAGCTATACAGTTAAGGCCAATCAGGCCTTAACTTAGGAGACAACGATGAGCAAGATAGAGGTATTACAAGAGCAATACACGCAATTAGGCAGGGAGATTTCACAACTGCAAGCCCTACCGTTTAACGGTAATTTTTGGGTGATTCAGTTGGATGGAAGCGTCGTGCACGCTGACGCGTTTGACTCAGAGACGTTATGCAAAATACACGAACTAGGCAATGCCTACGGCACAAAAGAACTCGCCTTGAAGGCCGTTGAATTGCAGTTGATTGTGGCCAAGGCCAATAGTTTTAAAGGGTCTAAGCCAGGCAACAAGGGTACGGAATGCTGCCGCATCGAATGGTCAAAGGAAAATAACGACCACATTTCCACAACAGTGATGGATGCATTTGATGCGTACTTTCCGGTGTATTTTGATACGGTAGAGGATGCCAATGCGTTTGTGAGTGGGGTAGGATACGACCGAGTGCGAAAGGCGTTGGCGACAGATAATTAGGCCGTTAAGCGTTCATGGGGCGATTCTAACGAGTCGCCCCATTTTTATGGATGGCTAAGGGCCGGGTTAGCCCAACTTCAATGCGGTTTCTTCCGCATGCGGATGGTAATAGCGACGGAGAATCTGAATGCTTTTATGCCCAGTTACCGAGGCTAGCTCCAGTATGTTTGGCAATTTTTCGGCAAGCCTGCTGGTCGCCTCATGCCGTAGATCATGAAACCTAAAATCAACCAAGAAAGTAGGGGATGGGTCTATCTTATTTTCCAGGCAATCGTCTAGGTAAGCTTTTTTTGCGCGCTTCATCACACGGTTCCAAGGGTGTTGAAACGAGTCCATGTTGCTGTATTGATGGAATACGCGACCATCAATGGATTTAGGCCATGCCGCTAGTGCAGCAATGGCTCTTGATGACAACGGCACTTTACGAGAGGAGCCATTTTTTGTCTTTGGCAATAGAACGGTTCGGCGGACTAAATCTACGTTCATCCACTGTAATTTTAGAATTTCACTTCTGCGCATGGCCGTTTCTAAGGCTAATTTTGTGATGGTAGGCATCGCTTCGGCTTTTGATGCTTCACATGCTTTCATAATATAAACCTCTTCCTCGGGCATAAGTCGTCGACTGCGACTATCGTCGACTTTAGGTTTGCTGACGTCCTTAATAAAATTCTGAATTGGCAGCTCCCATTCTTTTCTGGCGATATTGAGTAGATGGGAGATGAGCGCTAGGTCTTTTTGAATGGTTGATGCACAGACTGTTCGTGCGCGCTCGTCACGGTAGGCACAAAAATCTTTGGTGGAGAGGCTAGCAAGCGATCTAAGCGCCAATGGATGTTTAAGTAGCACGTTGATGCGGTTGATTTCATTCACGTTGCCACGTTTCTTTGGTGTGACTTCTTGGCTGTATTTGATGAGCGCTTGGCCAAAGGTCATTTTTTCTAAGGCGGCGCGAGGAATGAATACACCACGGACCATCTCTGACTCAATTACGGATGCCCAGTCAGTGGCTTCTCGTTCGGTTTCAAAAGTTTTGATTTGCGTAGGGTAGCCCTTACGACGAATGACGGCTTGATATTGGTAAGGTCCACGTTTGATAATTGATGCCATGTCTTAATCTCCTAAAAGGTTGAGACAGGTATAGCTATCGTTTGGAATTATTAGGGCGACTGTAGCAAAATTGCAGCATTTAACCCTTTTAAATGCAAAATGGCTTACGAAAAAATCGCAAGCCATTGATTTATTTGGCTCCTCGACCTGGGCTCGAACCAGGGACACACGGATTAACAGTGCGTGTGCTTGTTGTTAGAGTTCGTGACAAGCTGTTAAAAATAATGCGGTTTTTTAAGCGCAGAAAAGGAATTTCTGTTTGAAATTCAACTTTTTTAAAAACAAAAGTCCACCATTAATCGGGGTGGATATCAGTGCCACTTCCATCAAAATGGTCGAGCTATCCAGCGATGGTGACGGTCATTACCACCTTGATGCTTACGCCATCTCACCCATCGCGAAACAAGCCATGGCCGATGGCAATGTGGCGGATCTAGAAACAGTCGCCCATGCCATCAGCATGGCATGGGCGACTGGCCAGCCGGCAAAAACGCGTCGCTTTGGCCTTGCCTAGCGCCACGGTCATCAGCAAAAAAGTGTTGCTCGCCGCCAACTTAAGCGAAGACGACATGGCCTTGCAAGTAGAAGCCGAAGCCAATCAATACATCCCTTTTCCGCTCGATGAAGTCAACATCGATTTTCAAGTGTTGGGCCCGTCTGCTAACAGCAAAGAAGACTTGGACGTGTTGATCGTGGCCGCTCGCAAGGAGAAAATTGAAGACCGGGTGGCTGTCGCCGAAGGCGCTGGCTTGGAAGTGGCGGTCATGGATGTCGAGCATTATGCCACCGAGGCGGCCTATAGCTTGGTGGCCAAGCAACTGCCTGATGCTGGCCAAGAGCAAACGGTGATGATAGTCGATATAGGTGCGAGCGCAATGCACATCAACGTCATGCATCACGATCAGTCGGTTTACACGCGTGAACAAAGTTTTGCGGGCGATCAACTCACCCAACAGATACAAAACCGCTTTGACTTGTCGGCAGAAGAAGCCGAGCAGGCTAAACGCCAGGGCAATTTACCCGACGACTATGCCAGTGCAGTGTTGCCGGCGTTTGTGCAATCGGTGGCAATGGAGGTGGCGAGAGCGCTGCAATTTTTCTTAAGCTCCAGCCTATACCAGCAAGTTGACCACATTGTATTGGCCGGTGGTTGTGCCAGCATTGCCGACTTAGACACGGTCGTACAAAGTCGCACCCAGGTCCATACCGTCGTGGCCAATCCGTTCAACAGCATGCGCATGAACGCTAAAATTAAGCCGCAGCAAGCCGTCATGGATGCCCCAGCCTTGTTAATTGCTTGCGGC
Organism: Methylotenera sp.; assembly: GCA_005791685.1. Classification (GTDB taxonomy): domain Bacteria; phylum Pseudomonadota; class Gammaproteobacteria; order Burkholderiales; family Methylophilaceae; genus Methylotenera. The sequence goes on from SXVG01000132.1 coordinate 7,272, forward strand.
TTAGCCATGCGCAGTGGGGTGGCGCTATGATCATACGGGTCAATCTGTTGCCGCATAGGCAAATCAAACGTGCATTACGCCAACGCGAATTTAATTTAATGGCGCTGTTTGTAACGATAGCCGCCTTAGGCTTGGTCTTTTTAAACCACAGCTTGATTAACAATCGCGTTGACGCGCAACTGGCACGTAACCATCGTTTAGAAGCTGCCATCACGCAATTGGATCAACAAATCGGCGACATTAAACATCTGCAAGAGCGAATTAACGTCATGTTAGCGCGCAAGCAAGTGGTGGAGAATTTGCAAATCAACCGCAGTCAATCGGTGATGGTGTTAGATGAAATCAGTCGGCAGTTGCCCGAAGGCTTGTATTTAAAATCCATCAAACAGCAAGGCTTGGTAATCTCGCTAGAGGGCGTGGCCGACAGCAATGCCCGCGTTGCTGGCTTGGTGCGTAATTTGTCTGGCTCACAATGGTTAGAAAACCCCCAACTCATAGAGATTAAATCGGTGCTGGTAAACGGCATGAAGCAAAATGAATTTAACCTCACGGTGAACATTAAAATGCCTAAACCTGAGCAAGATTTGTCGTCACTGCAACCCGTTAAAGCAGGGCCAGCATCATGACCTTAGACGACTTTAATCACATCGATTTTAAACAGGCCGGCAATTTGCCAGTGGCGGTCAAAACGGTTTTGTTAAGCCTGCTGTTTTTTGCCTTATTGGCGCTGGGTTATTATTTTTTATGGATCGATGCATGGGCTAAACTGGATGAAGCGCAAGCTCAAGAGCAACAATTGCGGCAGGTATTTACCGCTAAAAAATCCCAGGCCATCAATTTAACGCGTTATCAGCAACAGATGGCCGACATTGAAATAAGCTTCGGTGCGATGCTCAAACAATTGCCGGATAAATCGCAAATGGACGGTTTATTGACCGACATCAATCAAGCCGGGCTAGGGCGTGGTTTGGAGTTTGAATTATTTAAGCCTGGCCAAGAAACCCAGGCCGAGTTCTATGCGCAGATGCCGATTTCAATCAAAGTGCTGGGCACCTACCATGCGCTAGGCGCCTTTGCTACCGACATTTCCAAGTTATCTCGCATCGTCACTTTAAACGATGTGGTGATCACCAACCCCAATAAGGCGGCGGGCAAGGAGGCCAAGTCCAACACCGGCGACGTGCTATTAATGATGGAGGCGGTGGCCAACACTTACCGCTATTTGGATGCAGACGAGTTGGCGGACAAGAAAAAAACCGATAAAGCGGCGGCGGGCAAAAGGTAATGGCGGCCATGGCGAAATCAGGCAAAGGTAAATTACTCTGGGTAGTCAGTTTGAGCCTAGCGCTGCTTGCTTGCCAGGGCGAGCAAGGCGATGATCTGGATGCCTTCATGCGCAACACGCCTAGCGACAAACGGCCTCAAGTAAAACCGCTGCCAGAAATGCAAGCCTATTATGCCCTGCAATACAATGCCGACGGCATGCTATCCGACCCGTTTCGGGCGCGTAAGGTGGCGCGCAAAGCCGGTGCCTTGCAACCTAATTTAAAGCGACCCAAACAGTTGCTGGAGTCTTACCCATTAGAGAGCCTTAAGTACGTGGGCAACATAGCCAAACCTAAGTTGCAATACGCCTTATTGCTGACCCCTGACCACGGTGTGCAACAGGTGCGGGTGGGCGATTACCTGGGGCAAGATTTTGGGGTGCTGACAAAAATCAGCGAAACGCAATTGGACTTAAAAGAAATCGTGCAAGATGAGCTTGCCGGTGATTGGGTGGAGCGCATCTCCACCTTAACCTTGCAAGAATAAGAACAGATGCCCTGACCCATTGCAGTCAGGGCTTAAGGGAAGCATCATGACAATAATGAAAAATTCTTCGTCCATACCGCGTTTATTGCTGGCCAGTTTGTGGCTGACGCTGAGCCTGTTAAGCAGCCCCAGTTGGGCCATGGAGGCGCTTAACAAAATAGAAAAGATTCATTTTTCTGCACTGGCCGACGGCAAGTTGGCAATACACATCACCACCAGTTTGCCACTTAGCAACCCACCAGCGGGCTTTAGCTTAGACAAACCGGCGCGCATTGCGCTGGACTTTCCTAAAGTTGGCAATGGCTTGGGTAAAACCAAGTTAAACGCTGAACAAGGCGCGCTAACGACCATCACTTTGGCGGAAGCGCAAGGCCGCACCCGCGTATTGCTGAATTTATCTAAAAAAATGCGCTACAACACGCAACTGGCCGGCAATGAAATCACCGTCACCTTGCAAGAAAGCGATCTGAATGTGCTGCCTGAATTGGAAACCAATTTTGCCCAAGCGCGGCCGGGGCAGCCGCAATTTGCCATCCAAAATGTGGATTTTGCGCGCGGTAAAAACGGCGAAGGCCGCATCACCGTGGATTTATCCGACAGTGCAACCGGCATCAACATCAAGCAAAAAGGCAAGTTGCTCTTGGTTGATTTTATCAATGCCGACCTGCCGGCTAATTTGCAACGTCGACTCAACGTGATTAATTTTGCCACACCCGTGCATTACATAGACACCGTGCAGCAAGGTAAAAATGTGCACATGGTCATCGAGCCTAAAGGCGATTGGGAGCAGTCGGC
>SXVG01000133.1 GCA_005791685.1 Methylotenera sp.
CGCGTTCAGAAGTGGTAGAAGGTGTGATTGTGGAAGACAACTGCGTGATTTCCATGGGCGTCTACATCGGTCAATCCACTAAAATTTACGACCGCGAAACCGGCAGCGTGACCTACGGTCGCATCCCTGCTGGATCCGTGGTGGTATCGGGCAACTTACCCTCTAAAGACGGTAGCTACAGCTTGTATTGCGCCGTCATCGTGAAAAAAGTGGACGAAAAAACCTTAGGTAAAGTAGGCATTAACGAATTGTTGCGTGGTATCTAATTTAGCCTTATGCAACTTTACGGCATTCCTAATTGCAGCACCGTTAAAAAAGCCCGCGACTGGTTAGGCCAACACGCGGGCGATTACAGCTTTCATGACTTTAAAAAGAATGTGCTCAACGATGCTCTGCTACGTGACTGGTTAAATCAAACCCCTTGGGAAAAGCTCATCAACCGAGCCGGCATGACTTGGCGCAATTTAAGCGATGCCGAAAAAGCCAGTGTACAGAGCGCCGATAGCGCGCGGCAAATGATGCTGGCCAAACCCAGCCTCATCAAACGGCCGGTACTGGTTAAAGATGGCAAAATCGTCTGCTTAGGGTTTACTGAAGCCTCTTATAAAGCACAGCTATGAGCACCGCCACCCTACCCAGCAAAACCTTAAGCCTAGCGATGGACTTGCTAAGACGGCAATCCAACACCCCAGACGATGCTGGTTGCCAAGAGCAAATGATCGCCAGATTAGCGCCATTGGGTTTTAAAATCGAGCACATGCGTTTTGGTCAGGTCGACAATTTGTATGCCCGCCGTGGCACCACTGGCCCCTTGCTGGTTTTTGCTGGCCACACCGACGTGGTGCCAACCGGCCCACTGGATAAATGGCATACCCCGCCGTTCGAACCGACTATTAAAGACGGCATGCTCTATGCACGTGGTGCGGCCGACATGAAGACTTCTTTGGCGGCATTTATCACCAGCATAGAAGAATTCATCGCCGAAAACCCCGATCATGCTGGCTCCATAGGCTTACTCATCACCTCCGATGAAGAAGGCGTGGCGGTAGACGGCACGGTTAAAGTGGTGCAAGCCTTAAAAGCACGCGGCGAATTATTTGATTACTGCATCGTCGGCGAACCGACCAGCAATAAAGTCGTCGGCGACATGATCAAAAATGGCCGGCGTGGCTCGCTGTCAGGCAAACTCACGGTAAAAGGCGTGCAAGGCCACATTGCCTACCCGCATCTAGTCAAGAACCCCATCCATTTGGTGGCGCCGGCCATTAAAGACATGGTGGAAACGGTGTGGGATGAAGGCAACGAATACTTCCCGCCTACTTCTTGGCAAATCAGCAACATGAATGGCGGCACCGGCGCGACCAATGTGGTGCCAGGCGAAGTAGAAATCCTATTTAATTTTAGGTATTGCGCCTTAGTCAATAATGCCGGCAGCACCGAGGCCGGTTTGACCGAACGCGTGCATGCCATTTTAGACCGCCATAAATTAGACTACGACTTGGAGTGGGAACATTCCCCTTCTTACATCACACCACGCGGCAATCTGGTGGACGCCATCAGCAGCGCCATAGGCCAGGCCTACGGCGTGAGCCCAGAACTCTCCACCACCGGTGGCACCTCCGATGGGCGTTTCATTGCCGACATTTGCCCGCAAGTCATCGAGTTTGGTCCACTCAACGCCACCATACACAAACTCAACGAATGCGTGGCGGTGGCCGACATCGAACCCTTAAAAGAAACCTACAAGTTAACGTTGGAAAAACTCTTAATTAGCCACGGATAAAATCTTACTCACCACAGAGACACAGAGACACAGAGGCACAGAGGCACAGAGAAAACCTTCAACCACTTGCAGGCTTGCCGTAGCTGAAATAGCGGATAATAGTTTAACCATGCCAAGAACTTATTTTTGCATTTCTCTGTGCCTCTGTGTCTCTGTGGTGAACAGTTTTTAAAGAAAAACCTATGATGACCAAACAGCAAACACCACCTGAACTAATGAGCATACGCGACTGGGTGCGCTATGCCGTCAGCCAATTTGAAGCATCCGATATTTTTTACGGCCATGGCACCAACAACGCTTACGACGAAGCTGTTTGGCTCATCATGAGCGCCTTGCATTTACCCATGGACACCTTGGACAACTTCTTTGACGCCAGGCTCACATCGGCAGAATGCAGCAAGCTCGCTGGTTTTATTGATCAGCGCATCAAGCAGCACACGCCTACCGCTTATTTACTCAAAGAAGCATGGCTACAAGGCCTGAAATTTTACGTGGATGAACGCGTGTTAATCCCCCGTTCGTTTATTGCCGAATTATTAAATAACGATTTAAGCCCGTGGATAGAATTCCCCGAGATGATAGAAAGCGCGGCCGATATATGCACCGGCAGTGCTTGCTTGGGCGTGTTATTGGCTGGCAGCTTCCCCAATGCAGCGATAGACGTGATAGACATATCGCAAGACGCCATAGACGTAGCCAACATCAACATCGCCAACTACGGTTTGCAAGATCAAGTCAGCGCCATTAAGTCGGACATGTTTAGCGCCTTAAAAGGCAAAAAATACGACCTCATCATCAGCAACCCACCTTACGTGGATGCACCGTCCATGGCAGCCTTGCCCATGGAATATCAAAACGAACCGCAACTGGCATTGGGCAGCGGCGATGATGGTCTAGACCACACGCACACCTTGTTGCGTGAAGCGGCTAATCACCTAAATGACGACGGCATATTGATAGTCGAAATTGGCCACAATCGTGAAGCGCTAGAGCAGGCCTACCCCCATTTAGTATTCAATTGGTTGGAAGTGTCCTCCGGTACCGAATTTGTTTTCCTGCTCACCAAAGAGCAACTGCTTTGATTTTTTAACGCAGATAAACGCAGATGCCAATCCAGATAAAGCAAAGCCCTCTTTAAAGATTAATGACTTTACTCAGTGGATTTATGCATTTTTATCTTGATTTTATCAGCGTTAATCGGCGATAAATTTCAACCCCCTCACACAACAGGCTGTCTATTTTGAACACACCCAACATCATCACCTGGCAAGAAGCCGGTAAAAGCAAAAGCAGTGTATGGCACTCCGAAAACGCCGCACCGGTCCCTAAAAAAATACAGTTGGCCGACGACACCATTAAAGCAGACGATGCTTACAAGCTAGCCTGTGAGGGTACGGCATTGCTCTGGCGTGGCGATTTTCAAAACGCTAAATTGCTGCTGCAAGCCTTATCGCGCCGCATAGACCGACCGCGTAAAAAGCCTAAAAAAACCGGTGAAACGCTGTTGCAATCTTTCCACCTGCACAGGCAAGCGCAATCGCAAAAAGCGCGCATTTTAGGCATGCTGGTCATAGAACTTGGCGTGGGCTACAACATCCACTTACGCCGCGCACCCGATGTGAAAGCCGCTTGCGAACACGCTTATGGCAGCAGTCACGGTTCTATGGTGGTGTCCTTGCGCGAAATTTTAGGCTTGGTGGGGGCGTACGAGTGGAGCAAGAATGGCGTAGACATCAGCGTCATCAACAATAAAATTCACCCCAGCTACGGTGTGTTTTCACCGATACGCGGTGAGTATTTGGATTTAGTCGACGTCGCCCCTCTACCCATACCCTGCCGTTTGGCGTTTGACATAGGCACTGGCACCGGCGTACTGGCGGCCATACTGGCCAACCGCGGCGTGACTAAAATCGTCGCCACGGATAATTCGCACCGTGCATTGGATTGCGCGCTAAAAAACGTCACCAGCTTAGGCCTAAAACCCAACGTCACCGTAGTGGAAGCCAACCTCTATCCAAGTGCTGAATACGGCTTAGCCGATTTAATCGTCTGCAACCCGCCTTGGTTACCGGCGCACCCTAGCTCGGCTTTAGAATCCGCCATTTACGATGAAAAAAGTCAGATGCTAAAAGGCTTTTTAAATGGCTTGAGTGCGCATTTAAGCGCCCACGGCGAGGGTTGGTTAATCCTGTCTGACTTGGCTGAACATTTGGGCTTAAGAACGCGGGATGAGCTGCTAGGCTGGATCAGTGCCGCCGGCTTAAACGTGCTGGAAAAGATAGATACCAAAGCCCGTCACAACAAAGTGCTGGATGCCAGCGACCCGTTACACGAGGCTAGAAAGGCCGAGCTGACTTCTTTGTGGCGCTTGGCTAAAGCCTAAGGCATTAAATCGCTTAACCGCGACCGCGGTTGCGATCGCTTTTTTTCTGCATGGCCGGCGCAGCCAAATCACTGGATTGACGCACACGGCGTGGACCGGTTTTTCTTGGGGCCGGCTTCTTAGCCGCATCGGCTTTGGCCCGATACGGTTTGTCAGTGCTAGACGGATCGCGTGGCGGCCGATCTAAAGCGCTTATCCGCTGTTTACGCACTTTAGGCACAAATACCGCCGTGGCTTTTAATTTCTCACGCTGAGTCAGTTGACGCAAGGGCGCGCTGGGCACGGGCAAATCGGCCCACTCCAACAAACCCACCACTTCTTTTTGCTCCAATTTCAACATGGTGCCGCGTTTCACCCGAGGCGGTAGATTGACCGGGCCAAAACGCACCCGCATTAAACGGCTCACCGGCAATTGGAATGCCTCAAACAAACGCCTAACCTCACGGTTACGGCCTTCACGCAACACCACTTGGTACCAATGGTTGGCCCCCTCGCCGCCTTGTGCAGTAATGCTGTCAAAATTAGCTGGGCCATCTTCCAACTCTATGCCTTCTTTTAATTGCAGCATTTGACCTTCGGTCAGTTCGCCAAAAATACGCACGGCGTATTCACGCTCGACTTCATAACGCGGGTGCATAAAGCGGTTGGCCAGTTCACCCGAGGTGGTAAATATCAATAAGCCACTGGTGTTCATGTCCAAACGGCCTATGGCTATCCACTTGCCGCTCTTCACTTTGGGCAGCTTATCGAACACGCTGGCACGGCCTTCCGGGTCATCTTGGCTGACGATTTCGCCTTCCGGCTTGTGGTATATCAACACTTGCGGCAATTCCGCGACAAACGGCAATTTTAAAGGACGGCTGTCCAAACGCACCACGTCAAACTGAGTCACCCCTTGACCGGTGGCCGCTGGCGCGCCATTGACGGTCACGCGACCACTGGCAATTAAGGCTTCCATGTCGCGACGTGAACCCAAGCCAGCCAAAGCCAGCAACTTATGCAAGCGCTGGGTGGGTTCGGGCGGCGCGTTTTCATCTAAAGCCAACTGAGTAAAATTAGTTTTAGGTCGACGAGGCGCTGCCTGCGGATCGCGTTGGGTTTTAAAAGGACGTGCCATAGGGATAGACTAATGAAGGTAAGTGGGTATTTTACCGCAGATAGGTGAAATCGCCCCAGTTTAAATAGCCGGATTGAATGACCAGCAGTTTAGGCTGGCCTAACAATGGGCAATCGTAAGCTTAGACAAGTGCCATGCGTGCCAGCATGCCAGTTAACTTCACCGCCTAGTGCCGCTGCGCGGCTCCTTTGGCCAGACAAACCCTTGCCGCCACTTTTTAAGGCCTGTTCAAGGTCAAAGCCTGGGCCATTATCGCTTACCGTCACCACCACGTCCTTCCCCTCAGCAAACGTGGCTACCCTTACTTCTGTCGCGTGGGTGTGCTTGATAATATTAGCAAACGCTTCTTGCAAGATACGTAGGATGTGCAAGGCGCTTTTTGGGTCTAACCAGGACAAGGCTGGAATTTTTTCAACTTGCCAGATTAGTCTGATGCCGGTATTTTCTAGTCGCGGGCCTAAACGAAACCGCAAGGTCGCCAAAAGCAGCAACAGGTTGTCGTCTACCGGCTCCAAGGAATCGATGGCCAATTTAAGGTCGTCTATGCAGCCTTTTAGCACTTCGGCCAACTCATATGCATCCATCTTTTTGTGCTCCACCACCCGCAGGGCACTGATCAATGACGAGCCTAAGCCATCGTGCATGTCTTGCATCAAGCGTTGCCGCTCTTGCTCCAAGGTCTGTTTGTACTCAATTGCGCGCAACTTGGCATGGCTATCAGCCAATTCGAAGCGCACTTCGATGGCTGAACGGGTGGCCCGTGCACTGTTATAGGCTTGGCCTATCAGCGTGATGAAATAGAGGCCTATGCCTAAAGTCAATATTTGATAACTACTACCGCTCAGAAACCATAGCTTAGCTCCTATCATGACGGCCTGTGGGGTGGCAAACACAACAAAGAGCAAAGGCACGGGCGATTGGGTAGCCACACCACCACCCAACATACCGGCAAACACCGCGCACACCAAAACCAAGCCCGCCGAGTCTGCTGTCCCCATGACGAACCAGGGCAACAAGCCCCAAAGCAAGCCTTCTATTAAATTCAAGGCCGTCAAGGTAAAGGCTATGGGCCTAGCGTGCGCGAGTGCAAGCGGCGAGGCCAACTTACGCATGGCATAAATCTGAAAATTCAAATTGGACAGCACGGTAGCCACGCACCACCAGGCTAGGGCGTTCGCGTTGCTTGGATTGGACAAGGCCCAATACAACAAAGGCGGCAACAATATGACCGGTAGCGTACTGCGGAAATTGCCCATAACCAAGCGCAATTGTTCTAATAGGATGCGCTCTTCAGAAAACTGTAAGGACTTAAACATCTGCATATCGCCTATCGCACTGGCCTTATCCCAATAGGCCTTGATTGCGTGCTTCATAGATGGCCTCTGTTTTCGATTTCACTTTAAGCTTGGCATAAATACGCCGAACAAAAGTCAGCACAGTATGCGGAGAGACGGCCATTAAGCCAGCAATCTCATTGGAAGAAAATCCCTTAGTGATGTACTCCAGCACCTCTTGCTCTCGGCTAGACAAACTGGCCACCAGCTTAACAGATGCTTGGTTATCCGTGCTGACGGTTTTTTTATTATCCTGCTGAAAACGCGTAAGTATTTTACGGGCAATTAAGGGACTAATCGGGCTGCCGCCACTGTGCAAGCTGCGTATTTCATAGACTAAGTTTTGCGGCGCACTGTCTTTCAGCAAATAACCGCTGGCGCCAGCCTCTAAAGATTGCATGACATGCAACTCGTCACCAAAGGTGGTGCTCACCATCAAATTGCATTCTGGCCATTTGGCATGGGCGGCACGAATGATGTCTATACCCGAACCATCCGGCAAACCCAGATCGATAATCAACACGTCTACCTGCGGGCCATTCAACATAGACAAGCCTAAGGCATGCGTGCCAGCCACTGCCGACAAGACCATGTCTGGCGCGCTCGCCAAAGCTTCCTTCAGGGCTTTTTGAAAACCAATGTCGTCGTCCACTAAGGCCACGCGTATGGATGTCATATTTGTCGTACTGGGCATAACGTTAGCCTAGGTTTAATTAATGGCGCATTTGAAAACTATTTATCCACTGCAAATAGTAAAACAAATAAACCTGCCTGCAGCTAATTTTCTTGTCCCCAATTCTAGGGACAGACAGCCGCGCTATCGCCACCTACTATGCTTTAACTTGCACGCTAGCACAAGCGGCTTATCGTTAAAGATACATGCCATGAAAAAATCCACTCGCCACCCAATTCAACCAGCCCCCATCAGCACGGCGGGGCTATTAATTAGTGCCATGTTAAGCGCTGGTTTAGCCCTGCCAAGCAGCGCAGCCGACTTGCCCCAAGCGCTTGCCGTAACCACGACCGATACGCACGCTAAAATCCCTAACAATACCGCCATGAACCCGGTGCGTTTAGCCATGCAATCGGGAGCGGATGCCTTGCTGGCTGGCGATGCTAAATTAGCCAATCACGAATTCAACCTAGCCATCGCTAGGGATTTAAAAAACCCATCCCTGCATGCGGCCAACGCCTTGGCTTATCAAATTCGTACGCGCGCAGGAGAACGCGATTTATTTGATTTAGCCGAAACCGGTTACCTGGTGGCACTAGAGCAACAACACGATTTTCAACAGGCCGCAGTGCAATTAGCCCACCTCTACCTGGAAAACAAACGCTATGCGCAAGCACAGCGCGCGGCGGCCTACGCCTTAAAGTTGGCATCAACCAATGTTGAGGCCTTGCATTTATTAGCCAGTGCATCCTATTCGCTAGGCGACGTTGAATTAGCGCTGTGGGCCATAGAGCAAGCTCGCGTCATCGCGCCTAATGATAAGTATGCCGCCAACATGCTGCCCGTCATTTATGGCGGAGCCGGATTGAATGATGAAGCCGAGGCTTTTATCAATGAAAACCAAACGCTGTGGAGTAGGCAAGGCAGCGAGCAACTTAAACATAGGCTGGATCAATGGAAAGTTGCCTATGCCACCGAGCAAGCCAAAATAGAAGACGCAAAAGGCGGCAATGATGAAGCTGGAGCAAAAGCCAATGCCGACACACCTGCAATAGCCGACACGCAAGGGCCCTTGGTTTACGCCTGGTCAGATTGCGCGCAAGGATTGACTGCGAATGCCGGCGCAACCCAAGCCAGCAGCAGTTCCAGCGACAATCAATCAAATGGGGTCACAAGGGTAGATGAAACCATGATACTGCCCAGCCTGCCTTCACCTTGCAAAGGCCGCGCCATGCCGCAAATGGCCATCATAGACGTGGTTATTTTGCGTACGAACGAACTCAATGCCAGCAGCACCGGCATCAATTTACTGGAAAATCTGGCAGTGACCATACAACAAAGCTCCAATAAGGTCAGCACCTCGATAAACAGCGCCCCTTCCACCAGCATTGCCACTTTAACCACCAACATAGGCTTAGGCACTTCCGCCGGGGGCGCCATCGCTTATTCATTAAACATTGCCAATGTCAGCGGCCAAACCACCGAGGTGGTGTCTAGACCTAGCTTGCAAGTGCTAGACAGGCAAGCGGCGCAGTTTTTCTCCGGTTCTAAAATATCCATAGGTCTGACCGGTGGCGTTAATAGCAGCAGCACATTGAGCGAAGTGAACGTGGGACTTAGCCTGTCGGTTACCCCCACCTTCATAGACGAGCAACAGATGTTGCTCAACGTCAGAGCTGCCCACACGTTTTTTGAGCCGGTAACCGGCACCTCGACCTTTAACCAGTCCTTGCAAACCTCGCGCAATATGGTGGCGGCAGCGACAAAAATACGCCTTAACGAGACACTGGTGCTGTCTGGATTGACAGAACGCGAAGCCATTAGCGGCACATCCGGCGTACCTGTATTAAAAGACATCCCCGGCGTGCAGTATTTATTTTCCAAAAGAACCGTACAAAACTTTAATAAAACCGTGCTCATACTCATCACTCCAAGACGCATGGTAGCCTACGGTGAAACCTTGGATCAAGTGCAGGCTTTGGACCAAAAAGACCTGGAACCTAAGCTCATGCAAGAAACCCGTCAGCGCGCCCTTAAAGAACTGGGTGGGCGATGGCCCAATCTTTACCACGCCATACGGCATATGTCACGCAGCGAACGTGCCTTCGGCGTTAGAGCCAAAGACATAGAGCTGGAAGATTGGAACAAGCCACAACGTATCCAGAAAATACTAAAAGAGGCAGTGGGTTCACTGTACTTATAGCGCCCTACCCTTAATTCGCGCTACCGCGAACGGGTCATAATAAAAAGGAAATATCCATGAATAAACTTAATCGCACCCTCCTAGCCAGCTTAGCCTTGTGCGCCGTGACATTCGCCCAAAACGTTGCTGCAGAAAACCAAGTCAAATCAAACGGAATGACTAAAAACCCCCCGCCGGTGAAGCCAATTAACGTTCCAAGCGCGCCTGCAAAAAACAAAATCAACAGCGCGCCAACACCCGAAGCAAAAACAGAACATTACACCCCATCAACTTCAATTTACTTTGAAACCGGCATTACCAACAAGGATATAAAATGAAATTATCTGCAAAAAAATTAACGCTAACAATCGGCACAACCATGCTATTGGCCTTGGCCAATAGCCAAGCTTACGCCTCTCCTCGCCTGTGTGGCTACATCGCGGTGGATAACCCAAATAAATTAGGCATTTTGGCTGAGTTCAGTGATAACGATTCCTTGTATCACCAAAAATGCGACCAAGCCTTGGATCAAGCATGGAATAAGATTCAATCTAACGCGCAACTTCAAGCGCAGAATTGGCGAAAAATCTACCGCAATAAATGTTACGACGTGGCCAAGCAAGGCTTCTTAAATCAAGGCGACGACGCTGATTTACTGTGCAATAACATGGACAGCGATAACGGCTACAAAATCACTAAAAAAGGCAGCGCAGGCTCTACCTTTGAAAAACAAGCTGGCTCTAATCCTAGCGGTGTCGGTGGCGTGGCCAACGACATTGATAATGGCGTTAACCAAGGCACTAAAGCAATAAAAAGTCTTTTCTAATCCCTCTCTATATAACTAAGGACACTTATTATGAAAATAATCCATTACCCAGTATTAGCCATGCTCGCTTTAGGCGCATTAGCCCCTAGCCTAGCCCAAGCTCAATCGGGTTCACGTTTATGCGGTCACGTGGCCATAGACACACCGACCAAAATAGGCCTGCTTTTTGAAGCCAGAGACGATGATGCTAGCTACCACGAGGTATGCGCTAAAGCGATTAATGAAACCATGGATAAAATCAACGGCAATCCTCAACTTAAAGCGATGAAGTGGAAAACAATTGAACGCTTTAAATGTGAGGAAGTGGGCAACATGGGCTTTGTCAATGCAGGCGAAAGTCCTGACATATGCGACCGCATGCAAACAAAAAAAGGATACAAAGTGATGAAACAAGGTAAAGCCTACGCAACATACGAAATGCAATAAGGAAAAGCGCAGCCTGCAAACTTTTCATGCTTGCCTATCCTAATGGCATAAGCGCTTAATTAGACGTCGGGGCTTGCAAACGGTATTTCTTGTTGGGCAAAATCGGCCATGGCCGGCAAATCAGCCAGTGCTTGCAAATTAAAATCGTCTAGAAAATGCTTGGTGGTGGCATACAAAGACGGTCGACCTGGCACCTCGCGTTGCCCCACCACGTCTATCCAATCGCGCTCTTGCAATTGGCGCAGGATATTCGGGTTCATGGTCACGCCGCGAATTTCTTCAATGTCGCCCCGTGTGACCGGTTGCCTATAGGCAATGATGGCCAGCGTCTCCATCACGGCACGCGAGTATTTAAGCTGGCGCTCTGGGTTTAATCGGGCTAAAAAAGGCGCAAATTCAGCACGCGCTTGAAAGCGGTAACCGGAGGCCACTTGCACCAATTCCATGCTGCGCGTTGCCCAATCTTGCTTCAATTCATCGAGCAACATGCGCAAGCTGGCACGTTCTATGCGTTCGACAAATAGCCGCGTCATGTCGTCCAAGGACAAAGGCTGGTTAGCGGTTAATAAAGCCGCTTCTAACACCTGCTTCAAATCGGCAACGCTGTGCGGCGTATCACTCATGGCGATTGATCTGCAAATAAATGGGTGAAAACGCCGCTTGCTGGGTAATGCGTAACAAACCTTCTCTAGCCAATTCCAATATGGCTAAAAAGCACACCACCAATTTAGCGATGCCGTCCTGGGCGATGTCAAACATCTGCGAAAATTCCAGCCTAGGCTCCGTTTGTAAGCGCCGCAAAATAAGGCTCATGTGTTCACGCACGGACAGTTCGGCGCGACTGACTTTATGGTGTTTGAAGTGGCTGGCGCGTTTTAAGACATTGCGCCAGGCCTCGGTCAAATCGTCCAGGCTGACTTCGGGCGCTTGGGCCTGACTGATGTGCTGATAATAGGCACTGGCCACCGTGATACCATCACCGACCTTGGCTAAATCATCCAAGTTTTCCGCGGCCAGTTTGATGGACTCGTATTCCATCAAGCGCCTAACCAAGTCGGCTCTTGGGTCTTGTTCGGTTTCGATTTCCACCGGCTTAGGTAGCAAATAACGGGATTTAATTTCGATCAACATGGCCGACATCAGTAAATAATCACCGGCCAACTCCAATTTAATCGATCGCATTTTCTCCACATAGACCATGTACTGGCGGGTCAATTCCGCCATGGGAATGTCCAAAATGTCCAGATTGTGTTTGCGTATCAAATACAGCAACAAGTCTAAAGGGCCTTCGAAGGACTCCAGATAAACTTCCAACGCGTCGGGTGGAATGTAAAGGTTGTGCGGCAGCTCGGTAAAAGCTTCGCCTTTTATTTTTGCGTTAAGTGGGGCGTCTATCACAATGGCATACGCTAAAGTTGGCGCTAACTGTAATTTAAACCCATGGCATCGCGCACATCGCGCATGGTCTCACGGGCTAATTTACGCGCTTTTTCACAGCCCTCAGCCACAATGTTTTTCACCAAGCTGGGGTCTTCGGCGTATTGCGCGGCGCGCGCTTGTATGGGTTTTAATTCCGCCAACACCCCCTCTATCACCGGGCCTTTGCATTCTATGCAGCCTATGGCGGCGGTTTTACAGCCTAATTGCGCCCAGTCCTGGGTGCTTGAGTCTGAATAGATTTGGTGCAACTGCCATACTGGGCATTTGACTGGATCACCCGGGTCGGTGCGACGGATGCGGGCTGGATCGGTGGGCATGGTTTTGATTTTCTTGGCCACCGCATCGACGTCTTCACGCATGGAAATGGTGTTGTTGTAAGACTTGGACATTTTTTGACCGTCCAAGCCTGGCATTTTAGAAGCCGGAGTCAATTTGTAATCGGGCTCGAGCAAGATCATTTTGCCGCCGCCCTCTAAATAGCCTAGCAAACGCTCTTTATCGCCCATGCTCATGCCTTGCTGCTCTTCTATCATGGCCCGTGCCGCGTCCAATGCCTCTTCGTCACCGCTTTGTTGGTAGGCGTTACGCATTTCTTCGTACAAAGCCGCGCGCTTATTACCCAGCTTTTTAATGGCGGCTTCGGCTTTTTCTTCAAAGCCTTTTTCTTTGCCGTAGATGTGGTTAAAGCGACGGGCAATCTCGCGGGTGAATTCGATGTGGGGAATTTGGTCTTCGCCGACCGGCACTTGAGTGGCTTTGTAAATCAAGATGTCCGCACTTTGCAACAAGGGGTAGCCCAAAAAGCCATAGGTAGACAAATCTTTGCTGCTTAATTTCTCTTGCTGATCTTTATAGGTGGGCACGCGTTCCAACCAACTCAAGGGCGTAATCATGGACAACAAAGTATGCAATTCAGCGTGCTCTGGCACCCGTGACTGAATGAATATGGTGGCGCTGGCTGGATCGACACCGGCTGCCAACCAATCAATCACCATTTCCCAAACGCTTTCTTCTATGATTTCTGGGCTATCGTAATGGGTGGTTAAGGCATGCCAATCGGCGACAAAGAACAAGCATTCATGCTCGTGTTGCAACTTAAGCCAGTTTTTGAGTACGCCGTTGTAATGCCCTAAATGCAGATTGCCGGTAGGACGCATGCCAGATAAAACACGTTCGATTGCCATTGGATGAAAAACCTTAAATTGAGTCAGCGCTTATTATACAAACAAGCCTTTAGATTAAGCTATTTATTAAGCCATAAACCGCATTTATAAATGGGTCTAGGATTTGGCTCAACACCCCAGTAAACAATAACACCAACAAAATAATGAAGCCAAATCGCTCTATTTGAGCAAACGGCCGGGCTAAATGCATGGGTAACAGGCTCACGGCGATACGCCCACCGTCTAACGGTGGCAAGGGGAATAAATTCAACACCATCAACACGATGTTAATGCCCACCCCAGCTTTAGCCATTAAGGCCAGTGGGTAAGCCATAAATTCTGGCGCATGCCCAGCAAATTTAAGCAGCAAGGCCCAAAACACTGCCATGACAAAATTAGACGCGGGGCCGGCGGCGGCCACCCACAACATGTCTTTTTTGGGATGGCGCAAGCGGCTGAAATTAACCGGCACCGGCTTGGCCCAACCGAATAAAATGCCGCCCAATAGTATGGTTATGGCCGGCAATAAGATGGTGCCAAACGGGTCAATGTGCTTAAGTGGATTTAAGCTGATGCGACCGGCTTGGTAGGCGGTCATGTCGCCAAAATACTTAGCCGCATAGCCGTGTGCGGCTTCGTGCACGGTGATGGCAAAAATCACCGGTGGCGCGTAAATAATAATTTTCTGTAGGAGGGACAATTCCATTTCAATCGCTTTCAATAAAATGGCTTAAGCCAAGCCAAATGGGCTTAAATCGCCTAAGCCGGCACGCACCAATTCCGGGGTGTCATTCGTCAAATTAATCACCGATGTCGCACCGGCGGCGCAATGGCCAACGTCAACAACCAAGTCCACGCTGTGTTCCAATTTGTCACGTATGTCCCAAGCTTCTGTTTGCACGCCCTCCTCGTCTGGAAGTAGCAAAGTCATGCTTAACAAGGGCGCATTGATGGCCTCCAGTATAGCCTGAACAACGGCATGCTGCGGCACGCGCAAGCCTATGGTGTTGCGCTTGGGGTGTTGCAGTTTACGCGGCACTTCACGCGTGGCATTCAAAATAAAGGTATACGCCCCCGGCGTGTTGGCTTTGAGCAAACGAAACTGGCTGTTGCTGACGATGGCATAGTTGCCCAACTCGGCCAAATTACGGCAAACCAAAGTGAATAAATGCTGTGCATCCGCCCCGCGAATTTGCCGTATACGGGCTTGGGCCTCGCTGTGGCCTAGCATGCAACCTAGGGCGTAACCAGAATCCGTCGGGTAAGCTATCACCCCACCTGCTTGCAGTATCTCCGCGGTATGCGTGATCAAACGCGCTTGCGGATGGCTTAAGTTAATATTAAAAAATTGCGCCATGGCCGATTAATTTAAGCCGGCGTAGGCGCCACTTGCAACGCTGGCCAATCCTGCCACACTGGCACACAGCCACTGGGCAAATCGGCCAAACGCCCCATGTCCATAAAACTCACGCCCTGACCGTGGTAATCCGAACCTCGTGACGACTTTAGGCTAAATTGGTGAGCCAACTTGGCAAACTGCTGATACTGCGGTGGGGTATGGCTACTGGTCACCACTTCTATCGCCACGCCGCCATAACTTCTAAAATCATGCAGCAATTGCAACATATTGACCGAGCCCAAATCGTAGCGGCCAGGGTGGGCGATCACGGCCGTGCCGCCACTGGCGATGATCAATTCAACCGCCTGCTGCAAGTCCATCCATTGGTGCTCAACAAAGCCTGGCTTGCCTTTGACCAAATACTTTTTAAACACCGTTTTAATGTCTTTAACCAGCCCTTGCTCGACCAAGTAGCGCGCAAAATGCACGCGGGTAATGATGCTTTGCTGGGCCAAACGCTTGGCCCCTTGGTAGGCCTGCTCTATGCCGGCTTTCGCCAAGCCCTCGCCCATTTGCATGGCCCGTTGTTCACGCGCGAGGCGCACCCGGGCCAGCGCGGCTTTTAAGGCGGCATGCTCGGGGTCTATGTTTAAGCCGACGATGTGTAAGGTGCGCTTTTTCCAAGTGACTGAAATTTCCACGCCATTAATAAACGCAATGTTGTGCGCTTGAGCGGCCGCTTGGGCACTGGCCAAGCCACTGACGTCATCGTGATCGGTCAAAGCCAACACGTCCACGCCCTGCTTAGCCGCATACGCCACCAAGTCTGCTGGGCTTAATAAACCATCGGATACCGTTGAGTGTGAATGTAAATCGAAATTTAAGGACATGAAATGACTGCTTAAAAACCAGTTAAAGTACAACCAGAAGAAAAATACGCCTTGCGACACAGCATCAATCATAGCAAAATAACGACTCACGCTAAAGCATAGATAATCATTGATTTTTTTATCGTCCCCACTGGCCTAGAAAGCGACTTAATTCCCCACCATGAATAAGTTTTTATTTGACCTATTTCCCGTCATTTTATTTTTCATCGCCTTCAAGTATTTTGGTATTTTCACTGCCACCGCGGTCGCCATACTGGCCACCCTAGGGCAAATTATTTACAGCAAACTTCGCTACGGCAAGGTGGAAAAAATGCTGATTGTCAGCGGCGTCATCATAGCCGTACTGGGTGGCATCACTTTGATTTTGCACGATAAAAGCTACATCATGTGGAAGCCCACCGTGCTCTACTGGGTATTGGCCGCCGTGTTGCTTTTTTCCAATTGGTTTTTTAAGAAAAATTACATACAACAGATGATGGGCAAAATGATAGCCGCGCCTGCCGCCATTTGGACCAAGCTCAATTATGTTTGGGTGATTTTTTTAGTGCTCTTAGGCTTTTTGAATTTATACGTCGCCTTTAACTTTGATGAAAACACTTGGGTGAATTTCAAGCTGTTTGGCGTCACCCTGATTATGTTTTTGTTCATCATAGGCCAAACCATCGCTTTGAAAAATTACTTAATTGAAGCCGAAGACGATAAAGGCGCTAAGCCATAATGTGGTACGCCATCGTTGCCGAAGACGTCCCCGATAGCTTAGAAAAACGCCTGGCCGCCAGACCTGCGCATCTGGCACGCTTGCAAGCCCTACAAGACGCTGGGCGCTTATTGCTGGCAGGGCCTTTCCCAGCCATAGACAACGTCGACCCAGGCCCGGCCGGCTTTAGTGGCAGCCTCATCGTTGCCGAATTTGCCAATTTAGCGCAAGCCCAAGACTGGGCCAACAGCGACCCCTTTGTCATTGCCCAGGTTTACCAGCGGGTCAGCGTCAAACCTTTTAGAAAAAGCTTACCCGCCTAAGTGAGGCCATGAACATGCATTTATCCGACCTCATCAGGCAACGCTTGCAGGCATTGGCGCCTGTGGATTTAATCATTAAAGACGACAGCGCCATGCATGCTGGGCACGCCGGCAATCAAGGCGGCGGGCATTTTAGCTTGAAACTAAGGAGCTCGCATTTTTCGGGCAAATCGCAGATAATGCGACATCGCTTAATCTATCAGCAGTTAGCCGATTTGATGCCCAATAAGATACACGCGCTTAGCATCATCGCCTTGGCACCGGATGAACTTTAAACAACAAGCAAGCCTCATTTTTAACCTTACCATAAGGATTTTTGCATGAAATTCACCCAGACCTTAATTGCCCTAGCCATTCTATCCATGGCACCTGCCGCCTATGCCTCCGACAACTTGGCCACGGTCAACGGCAAGCCTATCAAGCTATCCATCTACGATTACATTGCCAAAGATGCGGCGGCCCGCGGTCAAAAAGTGGATGCGCAAGTCAAACAAGCCATCACCAATAAATTAATCGACTCCGAATTGGTTTACCAAGAAGCGCAAAAACTGGGTTTAGACAAGCAAGCAGATTACCTAGCACGCGAAGAATTGTCCCGCCGCGAATTGCTCACCTCTTCGTATTTACAAGATTTTGTGAAGAAAAACCCTATCGCTGAAACTGAAACCAAAACCGCTTACGACGAATATAAAAAAGCTTACGGCGACAAAGAATACAGCGCGCGTCACATACTGGTTAAAACAGAAGGCGAAGCCAAAGACATCATTGCGCAACTAGGCAAAGGCGGTGATTTTGCCAAAATCGCCAAAGAAAAATCCTTGGACCCAGGCTCTAAAGAAAAAGGCGGTGATTTAGGTTGGTTCTCACCCGCGACCATGGTTAAACCCTTTAGCGATGTGGTGGCTAACCTACAAAAAAACAGCATTTCAAACAGCCCAGTACAAACCCAATTCGGCTGGCACATTATCAAGCTTATAGACACGCGTGCCGCACAACCACTTGCTTACGACAAAGTTAAAGACGGCATACAAAAAAATCTGCAACAACGCAATCTTGAAAAAATGATGGCTGAACTACGCACTAAAGCGAAGATCGACATCAGCAAATAAGGCTTTAAAGTTTTTGCATCAAGGGCTCGAAATTCGAGCCCTTTCTTTTAGATTTCAGCCTTAAGCGCAATTGCATCTTAATAGGCATTCGTGCCATAATAAGAATGGTTATCAATTACATGCGAGCAACATGCCCCTTTTAACGCAACTGGCCATAGGTCAACACGCCACCATCACCGCGATAGAAGCGGAGGAATCGCTGTTCCACCGTTTGTCGGCCTTGGGTTTTCGCGTGGGCAAACCCTTGAGCATCATTCGGCGGGCGAATTTTAACGGCCCTCTGCATGTGCGTTTAGGCACCACGGACGTTATTTTGCGCGACACCGAAGCGGCGCGCATCCACATACTGGCCCCATAAAACTGGCGACTCCACACCCATGAAACGCATCGCATTATTAGGCATGCCCAACACCGGCAAGTCCACTCTATTCAACCGCATCAGCGGTGCATCAGCGCGGGTGGGCAATTGGCCTGGCATCACCGTCGATTTGACCAGTGCCAAAGTGCTATTGGGTGGCCACATGGCCGAACTGGTTGACTTGCCTGGCATATACGATTTGCATGGTTTCTCCGAAGACGAGCAAGTGGTACGGCACTTTTTAGCCCACAATCCGCTGGATCTGGCCATTGTTCTGTTAAACAGCTCGCAAATCGATAGGCAACTGTCTTTGCTGTTGCAATTAAAAAAACTAAACATCCCCATGCTGTTGGCGTTAAACATGTCGGATGAGGCCAAAAAAGCCGGCATCCGCATCGACATCGACAACTTGGCCAAGGCATTAAATATGCCGGTGCTACAGATCAGTGCAAAATACGGTGAGGGCTTGCCCAAAGCCTTGCAAATGGCCGCCACGGTCATCAATCAAGCTAAAGACGGCGGCGACTTGGCGCGCATAGCCCAACTCTTAGAAGAAGACCAACAAATTGAACAAGAAATGGGCAGCTTGCTAGAGCACCATGTGCACATCCCCATCAGCCTATCGGACAGCACTACCGACAAAATAGACAAGCTATTGCTGCATAAATGGCTGGGTTTGCCCCTGTTCTTTTTAGCCATGTATTTGCTTTTTCAGTTCATTTTTACCGCCGGCAAGCCCCTGCAAGATGGCTTAACTTGGGCTTTGCTCGCATTGCGCAATTGGGCATTAGAGCCCATTTTTGCCACCAGCCCGCTCTGGCTGAGCGGTTTAATGTTAGACGGCATCTACAACGGTTTAGCCACCGTGGCGGCCTTTGTGCCCATCATCGTCCTATTCTTTTTAGTCATGTGCATGGTGGAAGACAGCGGCTATTTATCCCGTGCGGCTTTTTTAATGGACGCCCTCATGGCAAAAATGGGCTTGGATGGTCGCGGCTTTGTCATGATGTTGATGGGCTTTGGTTGCAACGTGCCGGCCCTGATGGGTACCCGCATGATGCGCTCAAGGCCGATGCGCTTACTGACCATGCTGGTCATCCCCTTGTCGCTGTGTTCCGCTAGGTTGCAGGTATTCATCTTCATCATTACCGCCTTGTTTACGGCCAGCCAAGCGCCACTGGTATTGTTCGCCCTCTACCTCATGAGCTTCTTCACCATGTTTTTAACGGCCTTATTGTTTCAAGGCCAGTACAAAAATAACGAGCCTTTTATTTTAGAGCTGCCACCCTATCGCTTCCCCACCCTACGGCAAATTGTGTTGCGCGGCTGGTTGGAAGTGAAGCACTTTTTAAAACGTGCCAGCAAATTCATTGTGATTGGGGTGGTCATGGTCTGGGCTTTAACCCATTTCCCTAGCAACGCAGCCCCCGCCAGCGTAGGCACCTATGCCGGGCAAATTGGCGCCTTATTTGCCCCTATCTTGGATCCCTTGGGCATTAACAATCAATTGGCCATTGCCTTGATATTTGGCTTTGTGGCTAAAGAAATTGTGGTGGGCGCACTGGCGGTGATTTATGGCTTACAGGGCGATGCCTTGATGGCACAAATGGCCACGCAAATAGACTGGGTGCAAGCCATGAGTTTTATGTTGTTTACCTTGATCTACACGCCCTGCCTATCGACCATTGCTACGCTTAGAAGCGAGTCCAAAAGCGCAGGCTTTATGTGGCTATCGATAGCCTGGTCTTTAAGCTTGGCTTGGCTGGTGAGTTTTGTGTTTTACCAAGGGGCGCGTTATTTAGGTTTTTAAACCCTTTTCACCACAGAGGCGCAGATCAAAATCTTAAAAAGTCATTTTGACGCCAATAAACGCAGATAAAAACTTTTTGACACCTATGTACACGGGTAAACAAAGATACGAGCCTATCCTTACCCCTCTCTACACCAGCACAAGAGCGTTCCGATTTACTAAGCGCCAAAGCGACTTGTTAAAGTCGCATACGGGAATAACAGTTTTGGGATTTATCCAGATTTATCGGCGTGCATCGGCGTCAAAATGGTTTTTAGGCATCTCTTGCCGTTTTATACCGCGGATTCGCCGGTTTCACCGGTACGGATGCGCACCACTTGTTCCACGGCGCTGACGAAAATTTTGCCATCGCCTATCTTGCCGGTGTGGGCGGCTTTAATAATGGCCTCCATGGCGGACTCCACGATATCGTCCGACACCACCAATTCCAATTTGATTTTAGGTAAGAAATCCACCACGTATTCCGCGCC
>SXVG01000004.1 GCA_005791685.1 Methylotenera sp.
CCCACAGGGCTGGCTCATGCTAGAACACGGCTACGACCAAGCGGTCGCCGTCGCTGACTTGATGGCGCAAGCAGGCCTAATTGACATCGCCACACGACAAGATTTGGGCAAGCATGACCGCGTCACGCTGGGCAAGAACCCACTAATAGTCAGCCGTCACTGGGATTAAGTTAATTGCCTTTATTCGGCGATTAAGAATAAGATTAGAGAAACGCTAACTACCGTCATTTTGACAAATTGTTTTCGCTGGAATTTTAAGCCAATAAGTGAGTTAACTATCTAGCAAGTAGTCGAGTGCCTTTTCTACTACTTTTAAAAGAAATAAAATCAAACTATAATGCGCGTTTACTATACCAACGTATAATACTATGAACACAGATAGCCCCTTTGATTTTCAATTAACCGCACGTCGCCATAAAACGGCGGCCATCCCGGGCACGGTTGCTTCGGTCCCAAATTACCCGAAAAAACTTAAAATTTATTTAAACAACGCCTCTCCGTATTGGCAGGCCAGCTATTTTGAGCACGGCACCACCTATAGGCACAGCTGTAAAACATCCGACAAATTAGAGGCGGTAAAGAAAGCCATCGTTTTTTATGAGCAGCTGATCTTAAGCAAATACCAACACCCCACGCACCTCAAAAAACGGCTAGTCAACCCCGTTAAAGAGCTGCCAGTAAAGACCGACATTGGCTTTAAAAAGATTGCTATTCAATGGCTTACGCGCCAATCGGCCAAATGGACGCCGGGCCATACGCTGGTGGTGGAAAATAGGTTAAAGCTCAACGCCTTTAAGCAGTTGGGCAATAAAAATATGCAGAAAATAAGCCGTGCCGACTTGCTGCATGTATTGCAAAAAGTGGAAGATCGCGGCGCCCATGACGCGGTGCGCAGACTGTTAAATGACTTGAAGAAAATATGGCAATTTGCCATCATGCTGGGCATTTGCAAGCAAGACATCACCGTCGGCATGACCGCTGTTTTACACACCCATGTCGTCGTCCACCATAAGGCCGTCAAAACCAAAGAGCTGCCCGAATTAATGCACGCGATTCACGCCTACGACAAGGCTGGCGATAGGATTTGCGCGTATGCCCTGCAATTAATTGCCCTCACTTTTGTGCGTAAAAGTGAGCTGACTTACGCCAAATGGGCCGAGTTTGACCTAGAAAAAGCCCTGTGGAAAATCCCCGCCGAGCGCATGAAAATGCGCATAGAACACGTGGTGCCCTTATCCAAACAAGCCATAGGCTTATTGCGTTTTATCAAGCAAACTTACCCCAGTGACGACTACGTGATTAACAATGGCCACCCCAATAAACCTATACCAGACAATGCGTTAATGCAGGCTTTGTATGGAATGGGTTATAAGCACAAGATGACAGTGCACGGCTTCAGGGCAATTGCCAGCACGGCGTTTAATGAACACGAATTTAGAGTGGACGTCATCGAGCGGCAGCTGGCTCACGCCGAACCCAACACCGTAAGACGCGCCTACAACCGGGCTCAATACATGGATGAACGCATTGCCATGATGCAGTGGTGGGGTGATTATTTAGAGAAAATAAGCCCATTTAATGCTGCAAATACAGCGTAAAATTCGACTTTTATTTTTAGTAATTAAATTTCAAATAATATCAATTAGTTAAAGCATATATTAAAGCTGCTTCAGCACTCATTGCTGCAGCTTCAGGCGCACAAGCTGCTGGTGGTATAGTAGCTGGTGATTGGACTCTAGACATCGGTGGTATCGTTAACGCTTACTACACATCAACAAAAACAGCCGGCACACAATCAGTAAGCAACATCACTACTGGTTTGTTGCCTAACTATTTGTCAGTGTCTGGTAAAACACGTCAAAACGATACAGACGTTGGCTTCACTATCAGCTTACAACCAGGTGCATCAACTATCGCTTCTGGTAGACAAACACCTCAACAAGAAAACCGTCAAGCATTCTTAACATTCGGTGATGCGTCATGGGGTTCTATCAAACTAGGTAAAGATTTAGGTATCTATGCTGGTGACGCTATTCTTAATGACATGACATTGCTAGGTGTTGGTAACGGTGCTGGCGCTTTAGCTGGTAACACGACTACACTAGGTCGTATCGGTGGCGGTTTCATCTATGCAGACTGGAAAGCACAAGTGGCTTACTCATCACCAAACTTCAACGGCTTCAGCTTCACTGCTGGTGTTACACAAGCTTGGAACCACGATGGTGCTGGTGGCGTGAACGCTGCTGCAACTACATTACGTGGCGGTGGCGAGCCAGCATTCGAAGCTAAAGCTTCTTACGCTTTTGCCGGCGACGTATCTGGTAAAGTTTGGGCATCTGGTATTTCACAAAACATGCAATTAACAAGCTCTGTTGAGAAAACTTCATCCGCATGGGATATCGGTGCTAACGTAAACATGGCAGGCTTTGGCGTGACTGGTTACTACGGTGAAGGTAAAGGTACAGGTACAGTGGTTCAATTCTCACAAGCCTACACCAATGAAAACGACAAACGTGATTCAGATGACTGGTACTTGCAAGCGACTTACACCCTTCCAGGTGTAGGCACTAAATTGGGCGCGTCATACGGTGAGTCTACTCTAGACGGTGCTGGTGCTAATGATGTGTTCGCTAGCAAAGTGAATGAGATGATCACTGTGGGTGCTTACCATCCTTTGACCAAACACCTAAACTTGGTGGCTGAGTACACAGAAATGAAAGCAATTGTAAATGATGCTGCTGGTGGTTCTGATGTTAGCTCATCTTCAAAAGCAAAAACCATTGCTGTAGGCGCGATCTTATTCTTCTAGGATTACCGCAGACTTTGTCTGCTGTAGTTTAGAAGCTTAAAATTAAGCTTTGAGTAATAAATAAAAACGGCAACTTCGGTTGCCGTTTTTTTGTTTATTGATTAAGCTGTGTTGCCCATTTCATTTATAGAGTCAGAAAAATGCACGTATACCCAGTCACTGTTATTGATAACTTTTATGAAAACCCCGATGCCATCCGTAAGTTTGCCTTGGCACAAAAATATAAGTTTAGGCACGAAGAAACGGGTCTAGGCTATGTTTACCCGGGTTGTCGCACGCAAGATTTGCACAGTTTAGACAGTGCGTTACAAGCGATGGTGCTTAAAAAGTTGATTTCTGTTTTCCATATTGCCGAGCACGATGTCATGCGTTGGGCGATTTCATCCAGTTTTCAAAGTGTGTCAGAAATCTATCAACAAGGCGTGATTCATATCGACAACAACACCATATTTGCCGGCGTGTTGTATTTGACGCCGAATGCACCGTTGGATGCGGGCACCTCTTTATACAGAAAAAATGCCAGCTTTAGCCAAGAAAGATACCAACAAGCCTGCGATCAAAACGACGCGCGTTTTGAAGCCGGTGACATTATTATGGACACCGGTTTTCACGGTATGTTTGATGAAGTGGTGAGGGTGAATAATGTCTACAACACCTTGATTCTTTTTGAAGGCGATATTTACCATGCGGCCAATAAGTTCTTTGGCAGTACCTTAGAAGATTCACGCCTGGCTCAAGTATTTTTTGTGAATAAAATCGATGCGAACAAGGCTAATTCATTTCCACTTAATCGAAGCAAGGCAATCAAGCTTTGAGTGATTTAAAAACGGCAACTTCGGTTGCCGTTTTTTTATTGTGTTTTTAGGAGGCAACAGCCCGTATTTATTTTAGCTTCGCTTGGCTGTCATGGGCTGGGATGTCTTTGTGAGAGAACTGAGTGGGCCATTTTCGTGATGTGTGAAATACACGCAACACTTGCACCACGTCACCTTTTATTCGATAAGGCAGGATGTAGGGGTAATGGCTAATCACCAACTCTCTGGTGCCGAACACGCGGCCGGCACGTCCCATGTTGGGTTGCTGGCCTAATTGTTCTGCTGATTTTAAAATGCGTGACACGCACTCATGGGCGGCTTTTGGGTTATCAAGGGTAATGTATGCGGCTTCGTCCGCCAAATTTTGTAGCGCGCGTTTAAGCCATCTAACTTGCATACTTTGTTGCTATGGCGTTGATTTGTGCATCACTGGCAAAATCGCCGGCATCTGCTTCGGCTAAAGCCAGTTCAATTTCACTGATTTGCCAAGCTTCCATTTCTAAATAGCGACTAATTGCTTCAGCGGCTAAAAACGATTTACTTCGGCGTGTGGCTGTAGCCAATTTATCTAATTTTTCTTTTGTGTCGCTATTTATTCTCAATGTAAGTACGGCACTTTCCATTGCGACCTCCTCAATGATTACTTTGTATACAATGTAATGGATTTTTTAGGGTAATGCAATTGCCGTTTTTATATTTTTTGGATACAGTTCAGGTTATGAGGAAATGCAATGAACGAGAACAAGCACGTTATCAGCAGCGATTTGGCTAAGGCAATGGCTAGGCCTATATCGGCAGAGGAGTATGCCGAAATGCCCGAGCTTGATCAGGCCTTTTTTGATCACGCCGATCAATACAGTGCAAACAAATTAGTGCGTCGTGGCAGACCGCTGCAAGCCGTTACAAAAACACCCATTAAGCTGCGCTTAGATCCCGATATTGTCGCCACCTTTAAGGCGCAGGGACGCGGCTGGCAAACACGCATGAACAATGCCTTGCGTGAATGGGTGAATAGCCATTCAGTTTAACGGCTATTCTTCTATCCCCAGTTCCTGAATTTTTCGGGTCAGGGTGTTGCGCCCCATGCCCAGTTGATTGGCCGCTTCTATGCGGCGTCCGCGCGTGTGTTCCAGCGCTTTCATGATCAAGATGCGTTCAAACATCTGCGTGCGGGTTTCCAGTATGTTTTGTTCGTCGCGGTTAAGCGCATCCATCACTTCGCTGGCCAGGCTTTCTTGCCAAGAGAGGGCGGCACTGGATTTACTGCTGTCTTCTTTTAGCTCGGGTGGCAGGTCGGCGATGTCTATATTTTGCCCCGGCGCCATCACGGTGAGCCAATGACAAACGTTTTCCAGTTGCCTAACGTTGCCACTCCAATTGACCGCGCTTAAGTATTGCAAGGCGGCCGCGGACGGTTGCTTGGCTTCCACGCCTAATTCGGTGGCGCTGTGTTGCAAAAAATGTTTGATCAACAGTGGAATGTCTTCACGGCGCTCACGCAAGGCCGGCAAGCGCAAGCGTATGACGTTTAGGCGGTGAAATAGGTCTTCACGGAATAAGCCTTGTTTGACGCGTTCTTCCAAGTCTTGGTGGGTGGCGGCGATGATGCGCACGTTGACTTTAATCGGCTGATGGCCACCGATGCGGTAAAACTGGCCATCGCTTAGCACGCGCAATAAGCGTGTTTGTAAGTCAGCCGGCATGTCGCCGATTTCATCTAAAAATAGTGTGCCGGTGTCGGCTTGTTCAAAGCGCCCGCGTCTGGCCGCTTGCGCGCCGGTAAACGCCCCGCGTTCGTGACCAAACAGTTCGGATTCGAGCAGGTCTTTGGGTATGGCGGCGGTATTGATCGCTATAAACGGCTTGTCACCGCGTGGGCTGTGCCGGTGCAAGGCGCGCGCCACCAGCTCTTTGCCGCTGCCGGATTCGCCGTTGATGAGCACGGTGGCGTGCGAGCGACTTAAGCGGCCTATGGCCCTAAACACCTCTTGCATGGCTGGGGCTTGGCCTATGATTTCCGGGGTGTCTTCTTCCACCACCGCTTCGGTGTATTGGCGGGTGCTTTCTTCTACCGCACGTTTGATGACGTCCATGGCTTGGTCTACGTCAAACGGTTTGGCTAGGTACTCAAATGCACCGCCTTGAAAAGCCGCTACCGCGCTTTCTAAATCCGAGTAGGCGGTCATGATGATGACCGGAATGTCTGGGTATTTTTGTTTGATTGCGCCCAAAAAATCCAAACCGGAGCCGTTGGGCATGCGTATATCGCTGACCACCACTTGCGGCTGCTCGTGCTCCAGTGCATTGAGCGCCTCAGCCACCGAGGCAAAAGTTTTAAATTCTAAGTCAGTGCGCGACAGGGCTTTTTCAAAGACCCAGCGTATCGATTTGTCGTCGTCAATAATCCAAATTGGTTTCATGCGTTTCTCGCTATTTAAAATGCAGTTTATTCGCAGTTTAAAGACTGCTAACTTAATTCTTTAATGCTGCCGGTTTAATGGCCGAGGTTTCTATGGGCAATAAAATGGTGAAGCAGGTATGGCCGGGCTTGCTCTCGCACTCAATCATGCCGTGGTGTTGTGTGATAAAGGTTTGCGCTAAGGTTAAGCCTAAGCCTGTGCCGCCTTCGTTGCCCGACACCAAGGGGTAAAAAATACGTTCACGGATGTCGTTAGGAATGCCAGGGCCGTTATCAATGATTTCTAATTTAATCGCCACCCGATAACGCTTGCGGGCTAAGGTTACTTGCCGTTCAGCACGGGTTCTAAAGGTGAGCTGGTGGTCGGACTTATTTTGTCCTTGCATGGCTTGCACGGCGTTACGGGCAATGTTGAGCACCGCTTGTATGAGTTTTTCACGGTCGCCTATCAGCTCAGGCAGGCTTAAGTCGTAATCGCGTTTAATCAAAATGGCCTTAGACGATTCTGCCATCAGCAAACTACGCACCCGCTCCAACACTTCGTGGATATTGGTTGCTTGGTATTTAGGCGCACGGTGCGGGATGAGCAAGCGGTCCATTAAGGATTGCAAGCGGTCGGCTTCTTTAATGATCACTTGGGTATATTCGCGCAAGCTGGGCGAGGGCAATTCATGCTCCAGCAATTGCGCTGCCCCACGCAAGCCACCCAATGGATTGCGTATTTCATGGGCCAAGTTGCGCAGCAATTCGGCGTTGGCTTGTTGTTGTATCAGCATGCGTTCTTCACGGGCGATGCGCAATTGCGCGTCCATTTGCTGAAATTCTAAAATTAGACTGGCATTGGGGGCGTCAATCGGCGTCACTGTGCAAGTCACGGCAAACGATAGCTGCCTATGGGTGCTGATGGCAAATTCATGTTCGCGAAACGGACTTTGTTGCTGCGTGGCGTTTTTTACCGCCAACATTAGAATTTCGCAATTAGGGAAAACCTCATTGATCAGCATGCCGGTGACATGCGTGGCACTAAAGGCAAAGGTGATTTCCGCGCCCGGATTAATGTAAACCACGCGATTATCCTCATTGAGCAAGATAATCGCGGTGGCGAGGTGCTCTAAGCCAGAAAAATAATTGGGTGTCGCTTGTACCATAGTGGCGCTGAATTAACCGTGTTCAATAATCATACTATGAATAAAGCAAAAGACGGACCAACTTTAAAGTAAGTCAGCATTCATTTTAAATTAATCACCACAGATTAAACCCATTCACCACAGAGACACGGAGGCACAGAGAAGGTCAAATTCTTGTAGGTCAGCTTTTAAGTTGAGAACCGCTTGTCGGGAAAATCCCTATCTACCTCTACGTCAAAATATCTTTTAGGTTTTCTCTGTGCCTCCGTGTCTCTGTGGTGAACGTTTTTGATCTTTCCATTCTGAAATTTAGATTCTTTAACGCATGCCATTCAATTCTTTTTGCAGCAATTCGATGTTGTTTTGATGGTTGTCCACCTCGGCTTGCAAGGGTTTCATTTTTTCATTGAATTTTGCCATGTTGCGGTAAGTGGATACCGTGCCATCGCGGTTTTTTTGCTGGGCGATTTCGGGTTTGCTGGCCGCTTCCGCGTAGGCCGTCTTGGCTACATTTAAGGCGGCTTGTTCGGCTTTGAGTTCGGCCTCTAATATCGTTTGACGTTTAGCATCGCGTTGATTTTGCAGGTCTGCATCCACGCGCGGGAAGTGGTTGGGGCTGGTGCGTGGCTTGTTGTTGGTTGGGCTACTGGGTTCTGCTTTTTCGACGTGCTCACCGTCGTTGGTGATGTTTAATTTGATGGCGTCTTTGCTTTTTATATTGGAGTACGTGACCACGCCGTTGGCATCCGTGTGTTTGTAAATATCGGCCAGTGCCGTGCTGGCAAACAGCATGAACAAGCTGGCGCTAATGCAAACTAGGCAGGGTATTTTTTTCATGCTTGTAGTGTAGTGCAGTTGGCTGAGCTAGGCAATTTGCATGGGCTTTAGCCCGACATCGATCTATCCTTGTAGCGAGCAATAAAAAAGGGCGATGAATCGCCCTTTTTTATTCTTTTAGACTGCTAAATTAGCAAGAGTAGTACAAACCAAACTCAGCCGGGTGCGGCGTCATGCGTAGTTTGTTCACTTCTTCCATTTTTAGCGCAATGTAGCTGTCTATCCAATCGTTGGTGAACACGCCACCGCGGGTTAAGAACTCGCGGTCTGTGTCTAGGTTAGCCAAGGCTTCTTCTAGTGATGCGCACACGGTTGGGATCATGGCATCTTCTTCTGCTGGAAGATGGTACAAGTCTTTAGTCGCTGGCTCGCCTGGGTGTATCTTGTTTTGTACGCCATCTAGACCGGCCATCATCAAGGCGCTGAATGCCAAGTATGGGTTAGCAATAGGGTCTGGGAAGCGCGCTTCAACGCGGCGTGCTTTGTCAGAGTGCACAAATGGGATACGGATAGAAGCAGAACGGTTTTTAGCTGAATAAGCCAATTTAACCGGCGCTTCAAAGTGCGGTACCAAGCGTTTGTAGGAGTTGGTGCCTGGGTTGGTAATCGCGTTCAATGCTTTAGCGTGCTTGATGATGCCGCCTATGTAGTAAAGTGCGAAATCGCTCAAACCGGCGTAGCCGTTACCGGCGAACAAGTTTTTACCGTCTTTCCAGATGGATTGGTGCACGTGCATACCGGAACAGTTATCGCCAGCGAATGGTTTTGGCATGAAAGTAGCGGTTTTGCCGTAAGCATGCGCGGTGTTTAACACCACGTATTTAAGGATTTGTGTCCAGTCCGCACGTTGGGTCAAGGTGCTGAATTGCGTACCGATTTCACATTGGCCAGCGGTGGCCACTTCGTGGTGGTGCACTTCAACTGGCACGCCCATTTCTTCAAGCGCGATGCACATGGCAGAGCGCACGTCTTGTAATGAATCGACCGGGGGCACTGGGAAGTAGCCGCCTTTAACACCTGGACGGTGGCCGGTATTGCCGCCTTCGAATTTGTCTTTGCTAGACCAAGCCGCTTCTTCAGAGTTGATGCGCACTGAGCTACCGTTCATGCTCACATCCCATTGGATGGAGTCAAAAATAAAGAATTCTGGTTCAGGACCAAAGTAAGCGGTATCACCGATGCCGCTGGCTTTTAAATACGCTTCAGCACGTTTAGCTAAGCTGCGTGGGCAACGGTCGTAGCCTTTGCCGTCTGTTGGGTCTACCACATCGCAAGTTAGGATCAAGGTAGGCTCGTCCATGAATGGATCGATGTTGGCGGTGGATGGGTCTGGCATCAATTGCATGTCTGAGGCTTGAATGCCTTTCCAGTCAGCAATTGAAGAACCGTCAAAGGCATGGCCTTCGGTGAATTTTTCTTCGTTAAAGGCAGAAACCGGTACGGTTACGTGCTGCTCTTTACCGCGCGTATCGGTAAAGCGAAAATCAACAAATTTAATGTCGTTTTCTTTTACCATTTTCATTACATTAGCCACTGACATCAAAATCTCCTAAGTTATGGGGTGGATTAGATAAAATTATTTATTTCAATGTATAAAATTACAAAATATTCAACGTGCTAGATTAGCAGGAAACGTGCCATGCTGAAAAGACCAAAACCAGGCTTTTTTGACTAATGGGCCAAATGCCGCTCGGGATTAAGCACTATAAAAGTGCAGCGCCCTCAATTATTGCACTTTTATAGTGCGTTAATTTATCGTGTTTCAGGGGGCTGGTTTTTTCTGCATTACGGCTATAATTTAACACAAGGTTAAAAGTTGGCATTTGGCAGACAGGCAATCGGCAATGACCGCATCAACAAAGCAAGGGTAAAGGTGGCGTGATGACTCAACAAGATGAAATTTTGCAGGCTGCACAGCAGCGTGGCCTAGACCATGATTTGCCTTATCTTGGCGCACTGACGCCATCGGAAGCCTATGCTGTGTTGCAGGCTAACCCGCAGGCGCGCTTGGTGGATGTGCGCACGCAAGCCGAATTGGAGCTGGTCGGTCGGGTGCCTAACGCACTGCACATCGAATGGGCGTTTTACCCCGGTATGCTTAAGAATGAACAGTTTGCCGAGCAATTGCAGTCTGCCGTGGCTAAAAACGTAACGGTGATATTCCTGTGCCGCACCGGTGGTCGTTCGCATAATGCCGCCGTGCTCGCCGAGCAGTTGGGCTATACACAAGCCTACAACATGCTAGAGGGCTTTGAGGGTGAGGCCAATGCGCAAAAACAGCGCACCACCCTCAACGGTTGGAAGCATGCTAATTTGCCGTGGACTAACTAAGGCATGACGGACCACTACGCCGTCATAGGTAACCCGATTGCGCACAGCAAATCGCCCTTGATTCATACCGAATTTGCCAAACAAACGGCGCAAGCCATGGACTATCAAGCGATATTAGCGCCGTTGGACGATTTTGCGGCCACCGTGCAAGCCTTGATTCAACAAGGTTACAAAGGCGTCAACGTGACGGTGCCGTTTAAATTCGCTGCCTTTGCTTTGGCTAGTCAGCACAGCGCGCGGGCGATTGCCGCTGGCGCCGCCAATACTTTGAGTTTTACTGACTTAGGCATTTTGGCAGACAACACAGATGGCGCTGGCTTGGTGCGTGACATACAAGACAACCAACATTGTTCGTTTGCCGGCAAACGCGTGTTATTGATAGGCGCGGGCGGTGCTGCCGAAGGGGTGTTGCAACCGATATTGGCGGCTCAGCCCAGCTTGCTGGTGATCAGTAACCGCAGCTTGGATAAAGCGCAAGCGATGTTAAGCAAGGTGACGCCTACGCAGACCCAATTGCACGCCTGTGCTTTTGCCGATTTAGTGGGACAGGCTTTTGATGTCGTCATCAATGCCACTTCTGCGGGCTTGAATGACAGCCAGTTAGCCATCCCAGACAGCGTTTTTGCAAGTAATTGCCTGGCGTACGACATGATGTACGGCCGCGAAACGCCGTTTATGCAACAGGCTAAACGTTGCGGCGCAACGGTGGCAGACGGTTTGGGCATGCTGGTGGAACAAGCCGCCGAGGCTTTTGCCATTTGGCGCGGTGTGCGGCCAAATACGCAGACCTTGCTCCTCACGCTTAGAACCGCCCTATAACAAGCACACGGCATGAAAAATTGGTTACTCAATCAGCACGAACAAGCCCAGCCCTTAACATTCAATGGTTACCTTACCCGTGGCTTGGTGGCATTTTTTATGCTGCTGTTTGCCTACCAGCTGTGGATATTGCTGCATATTTGTTGGTGGATACAGTTCAATCCGTCTTCCAGTGCGTTTATGCAAGACCGCTTGGATTTAATTCAAGAAAAAAATCCGGAGGCAGCGTTAAAACACAAATGGGTGAAATACAACAAAATTTCCATCCATTTAAAACGGGCCGTGATTGCCAGTGAGGACGCTAAATTTTTGGATCACGAAGGCTTCGATTGGGAAGGCATAGAAAAGGCTTACAAGAAGAATCTTAGAAAAGGCAAGATCGTTGCGGGCGGTTCTACCATCAGTCAGCAATTGGCAAAAAACTTATTTTTGTCGACCAAGCGCACGCCTTGGCGGAAAGCAGAAGAAGCTTTGATTACCGTGATGTTGGAAAACATTTTAAGTAAAAAACGCATATTGGAAATCTATTTAAACGTCATTGAGTGGGGTAATGGCGTGTTTGGCGCAGAGGCCGCCGCTAGGCATTATTACCGAACCAGTGCCGCCAATTTAGGCAGCGGCCAAGCGGCTAGGCTGGCCGCGATGATACCCAACCCACGTTTTTACGATAAACACAGTTACAGCAATTATTTAAACCGTCGCACCGCCACCATAGAAGCACGTATGTACCAGGTGAGTGTGCCTAGGTGACTATTAGGATTATTCAAAGAATTTTCTTTTTTTGATGTGAGATACGCAGTACGTTAATGTGGCTTAAGGTGCCCCTGTAAATTAATGCTAGGCTAGTTTTTGAGATGAAGATAACGCGCAAGCCTTTTTTGAACGGTTTGCCACTTGCGGGAAAGGCTATAAGTCTGTTGGCTGCTTGTAAGATTCTGGCGTCGACCAGTGCCGCGTTCATTGGACTATTTTCTGAAATGGCAATGTAATCCCAAACGGCAAGACGGTTTTTAATGGCTGTTGCAGTCCACCTAAGCTGCTTTTTTCTGTTTTTTGAAGAAAGCATGCTTATGAGCGGTCATTAATGCTTCAGCCTCTTCATTATTTATCCAACCATTTTTTTCAGCATCTGCTTCGGCTTCTAGGCTTGTTCGGACGAGGCTATCGTTATAGCTTTCGTCTTCAAGGATTGCTGCTACTTTAGTATTTTTCATGACTGTTTCCATGAATGAAATTAGAAATTGATTATACGCTTGTTGAATTTAAAAAATAGCGTATGCGATTATTATGCTTAGAGCATGGCCTTTAGGTATTTAGCCGTGTAGCTGTGTGGGTTTTGCGCCACTTGTTCAGGTGTGCCTTCGGCGATGATGCTGCCGCCCCCATCCCCACCCTCTGGGCCCATGTCCACTATCCAATCAGCCGTTTTAATCACGTCTAAATTGTGTTCAATAATAACGATGGTGTTACCGGCATCCCTTAAGCGATGGATCACGTCCAGCAATAATTGGATGTCGGCAAAGTGTAAGCCGGTGGTCGGTTCGTCCAAGATATACAAGGTGCGACCGGTGTCGCGTTTGCTTAATTCCAGTGCCAATTTTACCCGTTGCGCTTCGCCGCCGGATAAGGTGGTGGCACTTTGGCCTAGGGTGATGTAGCCCAAGCCCACATCCAGCAAGGTTTTTAGCTTGCGTGCAATGACCGGTTGGGCGCTAAAAAAGCCGTGCGCTTGCTCTACCGTCATCTCTAACACTTCGCGTATGTTTTTGCCTTTGAACTGAATTTCCAAGGTTTCGCGGTTGTAGCGGTGGCCTTTGCAAACGTCGCAAGGCACGTAAACATCCGGTAAAAAGTGCATTTCCACGCGCAGTACGCCGTCGCCTTGGCAGGCTTCACAGCGCCCACCTTTAACGTTGAATGAATAGCGGCCTGGGCCGTAACCACGCACCCGACTTTCAGGCACGCCGGCGAATAAATCGCGGATAGGGGTGAATAAGCCGGTGTAAGTGGCTGGGTTAGAGCGCGGCGTGCGACCTATCGGGCTTTGGTCTACGTCCACCACTTTGTCAAAAAAGGCCAAGCCGTCTATCTCGCCAAAGGCGGCCGGCTCGGTGTTGCTGCCGTATAAGTGCTGCGACACCACGCGGTACAGCGTGTCATTAATCAAGGTGGATTTGCCGCTGCCGGACACGCCAGTAATGCAGCTTAGTAAACCGACCGGTAATTTTAGACTGACGTCTTTTAAGTTGTTGCCGCTGGCGTGGCTTAATTTTAGCCAACGGGCTGGGTCAGGCGCGGTGCGTTTTTTGTTGTAAATAATTTGTTTCTTGCCGCTTAAGTATTCACCGGTGAGGGAATTGGGGTTGGCCAATACTTGCGTCGGTGTGCCTTCTGCGACGATTTTGCCGCCGTGCTCGCCGGCACCGGGGCCTATGTCGATGACGTAATCGGCAGATAAAATGGCATCGTGATCGTGCTCGACCACGATCACGCTATTGCCTATGTCGCGTAAACGCTTGAGCGTTTCTAATAAACGGTCGTTATCGCGTTGATGCAATCCTATCGATGGTTCGTCCAATACGTACATGACGCCGGTTAGGCCGCTGCCAATTTGGCTGGCCAAGCGTATGCGTTGTGCTTCGCCGCCGGACAAGGTTTCTGCCGAGCGCGACAAGGATAAATACTCCAAACCGACGTTGCTTAAAAACTTCAAACGGTTGCTGATCTCTTTCACGATCTTATCCGCGATGGCTAATTTAGCCCCAGTCAATTCCAGTGTTTCAAAGAAAGTAAGCGCTAACTTTAACGGCACTTCACAGACTTCGTGTATGTTTTTATTGCCCACTTTGACAAAGCGTGCGGCTTTGCGTAAACGCGTGCCGTTGCAATCCGGGCAGGTTTTTGAATTGAGGTATTTGGCCAATTCTTCGCGCACGGTTTGCGAATCGGTTTCGTGATAACGGCGTTTTAAATTGTTTAAAATACCTTCAAACGAGTGGGTTTTTTCAAAGAAAGTGCCGCGCTCGTTGAGGTATTTAAACGGCAAGGTTTCTTTATCGCTACCGTGCAGTAAGACTTGTTGTATGGCTTCCGGCAATTTTTCAAACGGGCAATCCAAATCAAATTGGTAATGCGCGGCTAAGCTGGCTAACATCTGAAAGTAAAATTGGTTGCGTCTGTCCCAGCCTTTGATGGCGCCGGCGGCTAAGGACAAATGCGGAAAGGCCACCACCCGTTTCGGGTCAAAAAAGTTAATGTTGCCTAAGCCATCGCAACTTGGGCAAGCGCCCATGGGGTTGTTGAAAGAGAATAGGCGCGGTTCTAATTCCGCTAGTGAGTACTCACAAATTGGGCAGGCAAACTTGGCGGAAAACACATGTTCGCGTTCGCTATCCATCTCCAAAGCGATGGCTTTGCCCTCGGCTAAACGCAAGGCGGTTTCGAACGATTCGGCGATGCGTTGCTTCATGTCGGGTTTTACTTTTACCCGGTCTATGACCACTTCCACGCTGTGTTTGGTGGTTTTAGCGAGCGCCGGCAAGGCGTCCATTTCATAAATTTGCCCGTCTATGCGTAAGCGTACAAAGCCCTGCGCCTTGAGCTCGTCAAATAAATCCAGTTGCTCGCCCTTGCGGTTGCTGACCACCGGCGCTAACAGCATGAGCTTGGTGTCTTCGGGCAAGGCCATGACGTGATCGACCATTTGGCTGACGGTTTGCGCTTCCAGTTTGATGCCGTGTTCTGGGCATTCAGGGTCGCCGGCGCGGGCATACAGCAGGCGTAGGTAGTCGTGAATTTCGGTGACTGTGCCTACCGTTGAACGTGGGTTATGCGAGGTGGATTTTTGTTCTATGGAGATGGCCGGCGACAAGCCTTCTATCAAGTCGACATCCGGTTTGTCCATGCGCGCTAAAAATTGCCTAGCGTAAGCCGATAAGGATTCCACATAGCGACGCTGGCCTTCGGCGTACAAGGTATCAAAGGCCAAGGACGATTTGCCTGAGCCAGATAAACCGGTAATCACCACCAATTGATTACGTGGAATGTCCAAGGAAATATTTTTAAGATTGTGCGTGCGGGCGCCGCGTATTTTTATGAATTCCATCATGCTTGTGGCTAAAGACTCGGTTAATTTTTGGCAACCTGCTAATATACCTACTTTTATAAAATTAGCTCAAGTAATTTACATGACAGCCATAAAAAATCAGTTGGGTGAGTTGGTCAAAGACGTGGCCACACAAAAAATGGCCGCCCTGGTTGAAGCAAGCAGTTTAGATAAAATGACGCCGATTGAACTGCGTGCTACCGTTAGTTTGGCCTCCATTTATGGTTTGCGCATGTTCGGTTTATTTTCCATATTGCCCATCTTTGCGGTTTACGCCGCCTCCTTTCCTGGGCACCCTACGCCGTTCATGATAGGCTTGGCACTGGGTGCATACGGCTTAACGCAAGCTTTGTTTCAACTGCCTTTTGGCATGGCCTCGGATAAATTCGGTCGCAAACCCATGATTTATTTAGGCTTAGGCATCTTCGCCGTAGGCAGCATGATGGCGGCTTTGGCCATGAATGTAGAAGGCATGATCATAGGCCGTGCCGTGCAAGGCGCTGGGGCAGTGTCGGCGGTGGTGACGGCCTTGTTGGCCGATTTGACCCGTGATGAGAATCGCACCAAAGCCATGGCCAGCATAGGCGCGACCATAGGCGTGGCGTTTGCCGTGTCTTTAGTCGGCGGCCCCTTGCTTAATCAATGGATAGGCGTGCCCGGCATATTTTTCATGACCGCTTTGTTAACCCTGGCCGCCATCGCTGTGGTGAAATACGTGGTGCCCGATCCTGTGCATAGCCACTACCATTCCGATGCCAGCGCCGCGCCGGCTAAGCTCAAAGATGTCTTGAAAAACAGCCAATTATTGCGTTTAAATTACGGCATTTTTGCCTTGCATGCGGCGCAAATGGCCATGTTTGTGGTGGTGCCGTTTGCCATCAGCAAGGCCAGCGATATGCACGTGAATCAGCATTGGTTTATCTATTTGCCGGTGTTGTTGCTGTCTTTTGCCTTAATGGTGCCGGCCATTATTTATGCGGAAAAACAAGCCAAAATGAAACAAGTGTTTGTGGCGGCCGTGGCCACCATGTTGCTGGCCCAGTTATTTTTTGCCGTATCCATAGACTACTTCTGGGGCATAGTATTTTCATTGACGGTCTATTTTGTGGCGTTTAATTTATTGGAAGCGTCCTTGCCGTCCATCATTAGTAAAATGGCGCCGGCGGCGGCTAAAGGCACGGCCATGGGCGTATACAATACCGCGCAGTCTTTGGGCATATTTGTCGGTGGCGCGATGGGCGGTTATTTGTCGCACCGTTTTGGTTTTGCCAGCGTCTTTATTTTTTGTAGCGTAATGATGCTTTTATGGCTAGTATTCGCTTATTCCATGCAAGCGCCACCGGCACTTAAAACCAAGATGTACGGCTTAGATGAAGCGTCGCTTGAGTTAACTGCGGAACAGGCGAGCACGCTTAAAAATCAGTTAAGTAAATTGGCCGGCGTAGTAGAAGCGGTGGTGTTGCCGCAAGAGCGCACGGTCATTTTAAAAGTGGATGCAAAGATACACAACACGCAGGCTTGGCAAGAAACTAATGTGCAACAACTATTGAGGGGATAAAAAATGGCATCAGTTAATAAAGTAATTCTAGTCGGTAATTTAGGCCGTGATCCTGAAGTGCGATTTATGCCAAATGGCGACGCGGTATGCAATTTTAGCATTGCCACCACCGACAGTTGGAAAGACAAAGCCGGCGCCAAACAAGAGCGTACCGAATGGCATAACATCGTCATGTACCGCAAGTTGGCGGAAATTGCCGGTGAGTATTTGAAAAAAGGTCGGCCAGTTTATGTGGAAGGCCGCTTGCAAACACGCAAATGGCAAACCAAAGAAGGCCAAGATCGCTACACCACAGAAATCATTGCCGATCAAATGCAAATGTTAGGTAGCCGTGACGGCGCCGGTTCCAATGCCAGCTACGATGGCGGCATGGATCAAAGCAGTGGCAACGATGATTACAATCAAGCGCCTAGCAATCCGGCCTCGGCCAAACCCGCGGCTGCCGCCAAACCGGCTGGCGCAGGCTTTGACGATTTTGAGGACGACATTCCGTTTTAGCGGCACAGCACACGGATAAACACAGGGAAAACCTAAAACCCATTTTGACGCCGATAAACGCAAATAAAACCCATGATTAGCCAC
>SXVG01000134.1 GCA_005791685.1 Methylotenera sp.
CTGACCAGATTTAACCAGCCTGATCGCTTCTTGCTTAAATTCTATCGTGTACTGCGCTTTTGATTGTTTCAACCTCATTTACTGCTCCTTTAGCTAATTTTATCATCAGCTATGGACTCCAGTTTTTGAGGGCAAGGTCAGCGCATGAAGTTTGACGAAAAAGCACTCCAGCAAGCGAGTCCTGTGTTTGCCGATTAAATTACGGCCTTAGGCTGCCATCCTCGCGTGTGGGCACGCCCATCCTTTAAATACCATTATTTTTTCTTCTGCGGCGCGGGGTTGGTATTGATAGGGGAAACGGTGATGGTGATTTTAGAGGCCATGCTTAAAGCCGAACCTTCGGTGACTTCTACCGTGGCCGATTTTTTCGCATTGGTGAAGACTAAAATACTGTTTTTAGATTTGGAGGCGGACAGCAAGGTCCAGCCGGCCTGTGGGTAGCGCTCTAGGAAAAATGCGATGGAATCGCTGGTGGTGTAAGGACAGAGAATTTCTAAGCGGCCCACCCAAGCTTCGCCTTCGCCTAACACCAATGAATTTTCATTCACAATGCGCGCGTCTTTGGGTAGGGGCATGTCGCCTAACATGCTGGTGTTGAGTTTGCTGACGTTTTCAGACTTATTGGCCAGTACGCCACCGTTGTTGGCGCAGGCTGCCAGCAGTAGCGCGGCTAAGGTTAAAGAAAGCAGGCGTGAGAGTTTAATTTTAGTGCTCCAAAGCGGTTTAATGACAGGGCCATCATAACCCTAATTAAAATCCCGCGCTACTTTTGATTGCGTGTGGGAGGCGGATCCTCGGCATGAAATTCAGCGCTTAGCGTTATTGGCCATTTGGTGCTATGATGTGCGCCGTTTAAACTTTATCGTATGCCGCTTTATTGGGCGGCGCTGTTCATTCAATTCATATTAATTGCTAGGAAATAACCATGAGTCAAATTACCGTAGAACACAACCCATCCGAAGAAAAATTGAAAGCGCTAGGCGTTTCTAGCTGGTCTATCTGGGATTGCGCCCCATCTAAATTCCCGTTGGACTTTGGTATGACAGAAAGCGCTTACGTGCTTGAAGGCGAAATTCACGTGACCCCACAAGGTGGCGAAAAAGTAGTGATTAAAGCCGGCGATTTCGTGGTGTTCCCTAAAGGTTTGAAATCCAACTGGGAAGTGGTTAAACAATTGAAAAAACACTACAAACACAGTTAATTTAACTGTGCAGGTGTTGTAAAAAAAGCCTTGATTATTCAAGGCTTTTTTATTGCTGCTTAAACCAGAATCCCATTAGAGCTCATGGATTAAGGTGTCGCGCAGGGTGGCTATTTTCAACTGGCTTAATTTTTTTCCTTTTCGGGCTGAGATTAAAAAGCTGTCTTCGGCTCGGTTGCCCAAGGTGTTGATTTTGGCATTATGCAATTCGATTTCTTGAGCCAGTAATTTATGCGCCAACGTGGCCAGTAGGCCAGGGCGGTCATTGGCGACAATCTCCAATTTATGGTGGTGGCTGTCGGCTTGTTCGGTAAGGGTGATTTGTGCTTGGATGGGCAGGTATTTTACTTGCCGACTGATGCGGCCTTTTAGGGGTGCGCTGAGCAAGACCTGGGCGTCGAGTTTTTGCGTTAACTCCAATTCAATGAACTTCAACAAACCGCTGTAACTGACTGATTTTCCAGATTGATCCAGCACGATGAAGCTGTCTAAGGCGTAGCCATGGTCGGTGGTGTAAATTTTGGCTTCGACTATGCCGTAGCCCATGCTGTCAAAGAAGTTGCAAATGCGGGCAAACAAATCGTTTTGATCTTTGCTGTATATCATGACTTGTATGCCGTCGCCACTTGGGCTTAAGCGGGCCCGCACTATGGGCAGGCTGGAATGCAAATGGGGTGTGAGCAAGCGGCTGTGCCAAGCGATTTCATCACTCTCAAAGCGTATCAGGTAATGCTTGCCGAATGCTTGCCACAAGGGTTCGTAGGAATGGCGGCTTAAGCCAAACTTGTCTAATTTCAGGGAGGCTTCCATTTTGCGGGTGGCTATGGCCTCTTGCGTGTAGCGTAATTGGTGGCCTAAAGCATGTTTGGTGGCGTGAAATAGACTTTCCAGTAATCGGGCTTTCCATGCGTTCCAAACCAGCGGGCTGGTGCCGCGTATGTCGGCCACGGTCAGTAAATAAAGGGCAATCAGGCGCCGTTCATTTTGCACAAATTGAGCAAACGCTGCGATGACTGCTGGGTCAGACAGGTCCGATTTTTGGGCGGTGGCTGACATTTTCAAATGCGCGGCGACCAGCCAGGCCACCAATTCCGTATCCTGTTTACTCAAGCCATGCAGCTTGCAAAATCGACGGGCATCCGCGGTGCCTAGCGCCGAGTGATCGCCCCCACGGCCGTTGGCGATGTCATGAAATAAGGCGGCCAAATACAGTAAATTCGTGGCATCAAAGCCGCTAAACAGTTGGCTGCATAGCGGGACTTCGTGTTTGAGCTCGGCTTTTGCAAAGCGCCTTAAGTTGGCCAAGACATTGAGTATGTGCTCATCCACCGTGTAAACATGAAATAAATCGTGTTGCATTTGCCCGACTATCTTAGCGAATGCGGGGATGTAGCAGCCCAAAATGCCGTATTGATTCATGGCACGTAAAGCGTGATTGACCCCGTTGGCTTGCGACAGTATTTGCATGAACAGCTGCTTGTTTTGTTGCGCATGCCTAAAATCTTGATTCACTATTTTTTTTACGCGCAGTAAGTTGCGCAATAAATTGGCGCTCATGCCGCTTAATTCTGGGCGTTGTTGCAGCAGTAAAAAAGCCTCTAGAATGGCGCTGGGTCTTTGTTGCAGCAGGCTGCCGGTTTTGGCGGCTAATAGCGAGCCATGCGCTTCGTAGCGGGCATTGATGGGCGTGATGGTGCTGGCGCTTGCTGGGGCTAAGGTTTTTAGCAGAATTTCGTTCATCACCCGTATGCATTTGGCGCTACGGTAATAACCTTGCATGAGTTGTTCGCTGGCTCGTTTGCGACTGCTGTTGAGGTAGCCCAAGCTGTCGGCCAGTTCGTTTTGGAAATCAAACAACAAACGATCTTCACGGCGCCGGCTTAAAAAATGCAAGCGTATGCGCAATGTCTGCAGGTGTTTTTGCTGTTTTTGAATTTGCCGTTCTTCGCTGGCGCTAAGGCTATTTTCTTTACACAGTAAGGTCCAAATGTTATTGGCACTTAATGGGCGCTTGGGCGGCCTATTCAGGCTTTGTTTGATCCAAAGTATCGTATGTAAATCACGCAAGCCGCCCGGGCTCTCTTTAATATTGGGTTCTAAATTGTAAGCCGTGTCATTGAATTTGGCGTGGCGCTGTTGTTGCTCTTGCAGTTTGGCCTGGTAAAACTCGGCCACGGCGGCTGTCGAGCCAAACGTAGCCTCCATTTGCCCTAAAAAATCTTGGTATAAATCAGGCTGGCCAGTTAAATAGCGCGATTCCATTAAATTGGTTTGTACGGTGAGGTCTTTTTTGGCTTCCACCATGCATTCATTTAAGCTGCGAACGCTGTGCCCCACGTTTAGGCCTATGTCCCACAGCCAGCCTATCAGCGTTTCCAGCTTGGTGTTTAGCCGTTGATCGTTGGTGGCCGATTCGGCGATTAGAATCAGCAAGTCCAAGTCGGAATGCGGGTAG
The DNA here is from genome assembly GCA_005791685.1 of Methylotenera sp. Taxonomy (GTDB): domain Bacteria; phylum Pseudomonadota; class Gammaproteobacteria; order Burkholderiales; family Methylophilaceae; genus Methylotenera. The sequence goes on from SXVG01000134.1 coordinate 3,657, forward strand.
AGTTCGCCGCGGCCATAGCCGCCGACCGCGATTAAACAGCAGTGTTCGCTTATGTGCGCTTGCGCCCATACGTTTTTAAGCAAACGATCAACGAGCAGGCCATGCTGTTTAAACAAGCGCTGTGGATTGGGGTTGGCTAAAAACTCGGCTTCCAGTGCATTAAAGCCGCTTTTAAGTTGCTGGCGCCAAGCGCTTATGTGGCTTGCGTCTGGCTGGTCGTTAGTCACAAAATTGCCTGCAAGCATGGCGTGCGCCGTTTAAGCTGGACTGATAAAGCTGGGGGTGGCTGGGGAGCCGCTGGATAAGGTCATGACCTCGAAGCCGTTTTCAGTTACCAAGATGGTGTGCTCCCACTGCGCGGATAAGCTACGATCTTTGGTTACTATGGTCCAGCCATCGGGCATTTGCTTGATATCGCGTTTGCCGGCGTTAATCATCGGCTCTATGGTAAACATCATGCCGGCTTTAAGCGTGAGGCCGCTGCCTGGTTAGACGAAATGCAGCACTTGCGGATCTTCGTGGAAGACATTGCCTATGCCGTGACCACAAAACTCACGCTCCACGCGGGAGCCGCTTTATTCAGCAAAGGCCTGAATGGC
>SXVG01000135.1 GCA_005791685.1 Methylotenera sp.
CTAACTACGACTCACAAACTGGTAGAATCGGTGCGCGCGCGCCAAATGGTCGCGTCGTCACAACTAAATAGGACTTTTCCATACTCTTTTAAATCGCCATAACAAAGGAGCCTTGCGGCTCCTTTTTATTGACCAGCAACTGCTGATTAACCGCACTTGCTCTCGCCGCAATTTAGGCAAGTCAAACAACCGTCCATGACAATGGCGGCTTTGGTGTTGCATTTAGCACACAATTGCGCGCCTTTAGGAAAGCCTTCGGCGGTGACTTCTTCACCTGCCTTAGCGTGCTTTTCTAAGTACTCGGCTTTTTTCTCGTCGACCAATTTTTGTTGGTGTTGATCCAAGCCTGGTTTTTTCAGCATGCCGATTTCTTGCAAGTGTTGCTCCACCACTTCACCGATTTCGGCCACCAAACTAGGCACAAATTTGCCGCCTTTTTTAAAGTAGCCGCCGCTGGGTTCAAACACGCTTTTTAATTCTTCCACCAAGAAAGTCACGTCGCCGCCTTTACGGAACACCGCCGACATGACGCGGGTGAGCGCGACTATCCATTGAAAGTGCTCCATGTTTTTGGAGTTGATAAAAATCTCAAACGGACGACGGTGCTCTTGCGGCGTGTCTTCGTTCATGATCACGTCGTTGATGGTGATGTACAGTGCGTGCTCGGTCACCGGCGTTTTGATTTTGTAGGTGTTGCCGACCAGTTTGTCCGGACGGCTTAAGGGCTCACCCAATTGCACCACCTTGGTGGCAGCTTTGTGCGCTTCCAATTCGGCCGCTTTGATTTCTGCGTCTTTTTTATCTTGCTCGTTGACCAGCGTGTAGCCAACGATTTTCTTTTCAATTTTAGTTGCCATGTTCGTATCCTCGTAATCGGTCTATGTTCTAAAGTTAAGCCTAGAACTTACCGTAATAACCTTCTTTAAGTGCGTCGTACAGATTGGCCGCGGAGTGAATTTCGCCGTCGTACTCAATCTCTTCATTACCTTTCACTTCCAATTCCGTGCCGTCGTCCAAGGTGAATTTATAGGTGGTGTTTTCCAAATCTTTTTCCGTCACCAACACGCCTTGGAAAGCTTCCGGGTTGAACCTAAAGGTGGTGCAGCCTTTCAAGCCTTTGTCGTAAGCGTACAAATAAATGTTTTTGAAATCGTCAAAATCGTAATCGGTAGGCACGTTGATGGTTTTAGAAATCGAGCTGTCTATCCATTTTTGCGAGGCCGCTTGGATGTCCACGTGCGCTTTGGCTTGTATGGTGGACGAATCTAAAAAGTAGTCCGGTAATTTTTCGTCTTCTAACTCACTAAACGGCATGGCCTTAGGATTAATCAATTCACGGTAAGCCAATAATTCATAAGAATAGACGTCGACTTTCTCTTTGGATTTTTTACCCTCGCGTATCACGTTGCGTGCGTAGTGGTGAGCGAACGATGGCTCTATGCCGTTGCTGGCGTTGTTGGCCAGCGACAAAGAAATGGTGCCGGTAGGCGCAATCGAACTGTGGTGGGTAAAGCGCACGCCTTTGCTGGCAATTTGATTGCGCAAGCCCTCAGGAAACTGCTGCATGTAGCGGCTGTATTTACCCAGCAACACTTTACCGGCAATTTTGCTACCGACTTTAATGCCATCGGCAGCCATTTCTGGGCGTTTAGCCAGCATGTCAGCGGTCACTTCAAACTTCTCATCCATGATGGGCGCCGGGCCTTTTTCGGTGGCCAATTGCACACCGACGTTCCAGCCTTCTTCGGCCATCACCCGCGTTACTTCATCGGTAAATTTGAGCGAGTCTTCTTCACCGTATTTCATTTTCATCATGGTGAGGCTAGAACCCAAGCCTAAATAGCCCATGCCGTGACGGCGTTTACGCATGATTTCATCGCGTTGCTCTTGCAGGGGCAGGCCATTGATTTCCACCACGTTGTCCAGCATGCGGGTGAAAATTGCCACCACCTCGCGGTATTCCTGCCAATCAAAATGGGCCTGATCGGTGAACGGCTGCTTAACGAAACGGGTTAAATTGACCGAGCCCAATAAACACGCGCCATAAGGCGGTAAAGGTTGCTCGCCGCAAGGGTTGGTGGTGCGGATGTTTTCGCAGAACCAGTTGTTATTCATTTCGTTGACGCGATCGATCAAAATAAAACCCGGTTCGGCGAAGTCGTAAGTGCTGGACATGATGACGTCCCACAAGCGCCGTGCCTTGATGGTTTTATACACGCGGCAAGCCACTTTACCGGCATCGACACCGTCGGCTTTGCTTAAGTATTTGCCCTTCACCGGCCACTCGCGCCACACCACTTGCGCCGCATCGTTGACGTTTAAACCATCGACGATGGCCTCTTTCTCTGTCACGGGGAAAGCCAGCTTCCACTCGGCATCGGCTTTCACCGCTTCCATGAATTCTTTGGTAATCAAGCAAGACAAATTAAATTGACGCAAACGGCCATTTTCCCGTTTGGCTTTAATAAAATCGGTCACGTCCGGGTGAGAAATATCAAACGTAGCCATTTGTGCACCACGACGGCCACCGGCACTGGACACGGTGAAACACATTTTGTCGTAGATATCCATGAAAGATAAGGGGCCGCTGGTGTAAGCGCCGGCACCGGCGACAAACGCGCCTTTGGGACGCAGTGTGGAAAATTCATAGCCTATGCCACAACCGGCTTTCAGGGTTAAGCCGGCCTCGTGCACCTTGCCCAAGATGTCGTCCATGCTGTCGGTAATCACGCCAGACACCGTGCAGTTGATGGTGGAGGTAGCCGGTTTGTGCTCCAACGCACCGGCATTGGAGGTGATGCGGCCGGCCGGAATTGCCCCACGGCGCAAAGCCCATAAAAATTTCTCATGCCACTCGGCGCGTTTTTCTGGCGTCGTTTCAACGTCAGCCAAGGCGCTGGCCACGCGTGCATAAGAAGCGTCCATGTCGGCATCCACGTGTTCACCGGTTTTGGTTTTTAAGCGGTATTTCTTATCCCAAATATCCAGCGACACGGGCTGAATGGCAATTTCTTTTTCTGAATTCACTGCCGATGTGCTTGCCGATTCAACTGCTTTAAGCATGACTGCTTCTCCTAAACTATGGGCTTAAAGCGGAAAAAAATAGCTTTCCACGCTAAGCCCGTGATTTTTAATTAAAAACTTTTATTTTTGGCAACGATACTGCGTAAAAGCACAATATGTTGTGTCTGATGCAAGAATTTATGCCTTTATTTTGTGTACGTCAAGCCCAGTTTGATTGACTGTTTTTACCCTATTTTTGCCCTATTTTTTCGGCAAATGGCGTCAGTATTTGCATAGCGAGGCGAGCTTGATCATCGCACTTATTTTTAAGGGTAAAAAAATAAATAAAAAATAATTTTCTGGCCAAAATTTTCAGTTTATGCATAAGCTGGGGCCAACTAAAACCAGCTCAGGCTTTTTGTGCGAAAATGCCGCATGCCGCGTTTTTTTTATTCCTTATTGCTCTATGTGTTGCTGCCTTTGTTGGCCATCAAACTTTGTGTGCGCAGCATGAAACAAAGGGGGTATCGCCCGTACTGGCGCGAACGTTTTGGCTGCTATGACCTGCCCCGCCAGCGGCCGGTCATTTGGCTGCACTGCGTTTCGGTGGGCGAGACACGGGCCGCCGCCCCCCTGGTCACGGCCTTATTGGCCGCCTACCCGCAGCACAGCATTTTGCTTACCCACGGCAGTGCAAGCGGTCGCGCCACCAGCGAACAGTTGTTTGGGGAGCGCGTGCAACGCGCCTACTTGGCCTACGACCTGCCTTTTGCCGTTAAGCGCTTTCTAAAGCATTTTCAACCGGACTTAGGCGTGCTGATGGAAACCGAACTTTGGTTTAATTTGCTGGCCGCCTGCCAACAACAAGGCATCCCCATGCTGCTGGCCAACGCCAGGCTGTCAGAAAAATCCGCCGCCGGCTACGCCAAACTGGGCAAATTAGCCCGCGATGGCTTGCAAAGCTTAAGCCTGATTGCCGCACAAACCAGCCAAGATGCGGCGCGCTTTCAACAACTGGGGGCTAGACAAGTGGCCACGCTGGGCCAACTAAAATTTGACGTGCTCGCCCCCAGTGATGCCAAGGCGCAAGGCCAGCATCTACGCAGTTTATTTGGCACGGCGCGCCCAGTATTCTTAGCCGCCAGCACTCGTGATGGCGAAGAAGCCTTAATCTTGGATGCCATCGCACAGGCCAACGTCGCCGGCCTACTCACCGTCATCGTGCCACGCCACCCGCAACGCTTTGAGCTGGTCGCCGCCTTGCTTAAAAAGCGCGCCTTGGTTTATGAAAAACGCTCCCAGTTAAACCAGCCCGTGAGTAGCCATTGCCAAGTGATATTGGGTGACAGCATGGGAGAATTGTTCAGTTATTACGCCAGCGCTGACCTGTGCTTGGTCGGCGGCAGCTTATTGCCGTATGGCGGGCAGAATTTAATTGAGCCCATGCGCATGGGCAAAGCCGTGCTCATCGGTGAGCACAGCTACAATTTCAGCGAGGTAGCCGCCACGGCCGTGGCAAAGTGCGCGGCCTGGCGAGTGTCCAGCCCAGCCGAAATAGCCCAGGCCCTGCAAGCCTTGTTCAGCCATCCCGAGCAAGGCCACGCCATGGGCGCCCAAGGCTTAGCCCTGTGTGAAGCGGCGCAAGGCGCCACGCAAAGAACGCTGGCTTTTATAGCCAGCCGATTGAAGCGCCCTAACGAATAAGCTTGCTGATGGTTTTAAAGGCATCGCCTTCGGCTTTGCCCAACCATTCAAAGACGATGGATTCGGTGTTGCTGATCATGCAACCGGCATCGCGCATTCTGGCGATGGCGTTGGCTTTGTTGGCCGCATTGCGTGAAATAATGGCGTCTTCGGCCACGCACACTTGTTTACCGGTGGCGATTAAATCCAGCGCGGTTTGCAAAATGCAAATGTGCGCCTCCATGCCGGCCAACACGATTTGTGAGCGATCACGGCTAAATTGCCGCCGCACTTTGGCTTCGGCCAAACAAGAAAATGCGATTTTTGCCACCGGCACCGTGCCGGCCAAGTGGGCCAACACGGCCGGATCGGTCGGGCCCAAGCCTTTGGGGTACTGTTCAGTCAAAATAACCGGCACCGCCAACAACTTGGCGGCTTGCGCCAATACGCCGGTGTTGTTAATGCAGGCAGCCAATGCCTCTGGTGGCATCACGCTCATCAAGCGCGTCTGCATATCCACTATCAGCAACTGGCTTACATCGGCGTTTAATAAATGAGGCGACATGGGGCTACTCCAACTGTTGATTGATGTCCAACAAATCGGCCGCCGCCACCACGCCGGCCGCGGTTTTTAAGCGGATGATGTTGGTCAAATAATGGTAGCGTGCTTGCGCCAAATCGCGCTTGGCACTGAACAACTGTTGCTGGGCATTCAAGACATCGACACTGGTGCGCACGCCCACTTGGTAGCCCAATTGCGTGGCGTCCAATTGGCTTTGACTGCTCACCAAGGCCAGCGCCAAGGCTTTTAATTGCGCAATGCTGCTGCTTAAATTAAGGTAGGCGCGCTGGGTATCTAGCGTGGTCTGGCGCCGAATGATCTCCAAATCGTCCTCGGCTTTTTGTTTATTGAGCAAGGCTTGGCGCACCCTGGAGCTGGTGGCACCGCCTTCGTAGAGCGGAATGTGCAATTGCAAACCTATGCTGGCCACCTGCAACTCGTTGCCGGTACCAAAGCGCGACACACTGCCGTTGGCATACGAATCGGTGTAACTCGCCACCGCATCCAAGGTGGGCAAATGGCCGGCCTGCTGACGGGCGATTTCTTGCTCAGCCAATTTGGCCGTGTCTTGCTGAATTTGTATATTGAGATTATTCAGCAAGGCCAGCTCTTGCCAAGCGGCCATGCTTTGCGCCAGCGCATTGGCTTGCAACTGCGGCTTAACGCTGGCCAAGCGTGCTGGCAACACGCCGGTCATGGCCTGCAGCGCATGCTGAGCAATAGCCAATTCGTTCAGCGCGGCAATTTCTTGCGCCAGCATTAAATCGTAGCGGGCCTGCGCCTCGTGGGCATCGGTGATGGTGGCGTGACCTAACTCAAAATTGGCTTGCGCTTGCGCCAACTGGCCGGCAATCGCGCTTTTTTGCGCCGCGATTAATTCGATTTTATCTTGTGCCAGCAAGACCTCAAAATACGCTTGTGTGCTACGCAACAGCAGCGCTTGTTGGCTTAAATGGAGCGCTTTGTCGGCCAGCTTAACTTGGGTGGCGGCTTGCTCTATTTGAATCAAGTTTTGCTTACGAAAAATCGGCTGCCTGGCATCCACCCCGTATTTGTAGTTTTCAAAACTGGCCGTGGTCGAGCCTGGCACAGCCAGATAATGGATGTCGGACTTAAGCGCATTGCTATCGGCGTTGAAATTCACCGTGGGGCGGTACAAGGCTTTGCCTTGCTCTATGATTTCCTGGGCGGCGCGGTTGGCCGTCAAAGCCGACGCTAAAGAGGCATCGTGGGCCAAGGCTTGCTGATAGACCGCCAGCAAATTAACGCTGGGGCTAGATGGCTGGCTGTCGTCAGCCGCGTAAGCGACACCGGCAAACACGGCCATGAGGCCCGCGCATGTTCGCAACAGAGCGCTATTAAAATTCAAACTGGGTCGCCTCGGGCGCATGGGTCAGCCAAGGTAAACAGGTTTCAAATAAGACTTGTTGACGGCAAGCCCCGTCATCCAAACGCCGGCTTAAGGTGGCCTGCATGATGGGCAGTTCGCCGTGCACGACAAACAGGCGCCCGCCTATTTTCAGCATTTTCTCCAGTGCTTGTGGGTAGGCATGCAAGGCACCGCTCAACACGATGGC
>SXVG01000136.1 GCA_005791685.1 Methylotenera sp.
ATCCGGCATCAACCATGGATGCGGATAACTCGGCAAACCGTTGCCACCGACTTCTTGACGGAAATTAGTTAATTGCTCTTCAGTAATACGGCCTTCTAAAAAAGCGCGGGCGTAAACACCTGGTGAAGAGTGACCTTGGAAGTAGACGCAATCGCCGCCAAAGTTTTCATTGGCCGCACGGAAAAAATAATTGAAGGCAGTGTCGTACAGCGTCGCGGCCGATTGGAAACTGGCAATGTGCCCACCCACACCTGGTGATTTTTCATTGGCACGCAACACGGTCATGATGGCATTCCAGCGCACCAAAGCACGAATGCGACGTTCCATTTCCGGGTTGCCAGGCAAGCGTTGTTGCAAATGCGTGGGGATGGTGTTCACGTAAGCGGTCGTGGCGTTATAAGGCAAATTGCTGCCAGAACGGCGGGCTTTATCTATCATCGCCTCAAGCAAGAAATGGGCACGCTCCGTACCTTCATTGTCAATAACAGCAGTCAGCGCATCTAACCATTCTTGCGTTTCCTGTGGATCCGTTTCAGTCAAACCCTTAGCTTGTTGATTTGTTGCCATGCGTGAGATATCTCCGTGTTGTGGTTGCTACGCGTATAATTTACACGTAGGCAACTAAACGTGAATTAGAATGCTTTATAAAAAATAAACATGAACGTTCATTCAATCTAGGCAGTAGTGTGGCTTTTTTAGCCTTTTTGGTCAAGTTAAACCGTATCTTACAGGCCTTATTTTATTGAATTTGCTAGGTTTGTTATACATCTTATATAAGAGTTATGGAGTTTTAAATGTCAGTAAAATTAGTGCAAAATGCAGATATATGTTCCGAAAAAACACTATCTTCAGAAAAACACGTACTTTTCGTACTCCCCGAAAAAGCACCAAACGAGCTGCCTTTTGCTGATAGCTTGCAGGCAAAACTAAACCGCATGGGGAGCGAATACCGAGACCTAAATAAAACCCCATTAACACTTGATTTGCCTAACAATAGCCTAGCCAGCTTTGTGATTTTAAACAACAATTTAAGCGCATTTCAACGCCACGGCTTATTGCGCAAAGCCATCAAACCTTTGTTGGATGAACACGCTAGCGAATTGGCCATCTGTGTGTTTGGTGACGCTGCAGAGCGCGAGGCGCATGCTTGCGATGCTTATTATGTGGTCAGCGTCAACGCCGCAGAACTGCCTAGCAAAAAATCCGAACAAAAACATAAGCCATTGAATAAAATAAGCATTTATGGCCACAAAGCTGAGCATGACTACGCTGACGTGCATGCGCGAGTAGCGGGCAATGCCTTATGCCGGCAATTAACCATCACACCGCCCAATGAACTAAGCCCAACGATATACCGCCACAAAATAGCCGTGTTAGCACAAGAACACGGTTGGCAGCATAAAGAATACGATATGACCAGCCTAAAAAACATGGGTGCCGGCGCATTTTATGCGGTGGGGCAAGGCAGTGAGCCGCAAGATGCCGCTATAGTCCATTTAAGCTATGCGCCAGACAACGCTCAAAAACACCTAGCTTTGGTAGGCAAAGGTATTTGTTTTGATACCGGTGGGCACAACATCAAACCAGCCAAATACATGCAAGGCATGCACGAGGATATGAATGGTTCAGCAGTTGCCCTGGGCATATTGCTCGCCGCAACGCAGCAACAACTGCCGGTCAAGATAGATTGCTGGTTAGCCATCGCGCAAAACCACATAGGGCCTTTAGCCTACAAACAAAATGACGTGGTCACAGCGCTGAACGGTATGAGCATAGAGATAGTGCATACCGACGCCGAGGGGCGTATGGTATTAGCCGACACGCTAACCTTGGCCAGCCGTGAAAAACCTGAACTCATTCTAGACTTTGCCACTTTAACCGGCAGCATGATGACGGCCTTGGGCGACCGCATGAGTGGTGTCATCAGCAATCGCCCAGAACTGGCCTGCAAAGCAGTTGCTGCAGGCAATAGCGCTGGCGAACGCGTGCATACCTTTCCCTATGAAGAAGACTACGAAAGCGATTTAGACAGCGACATTGCTGACATCAAGCAATGCACCTTAGAGGGTGGCGCCGATCACATCCATGCCGCGCGATTCTTAGGCCGCTTTATTGAGAACGATGTGGCTTGGCTGCACACCGACTTATCATCGTCCAACCGCAAAGGCGGATTAGGGGCTGTCCAGTCAGACACCAATGGCTTTGGTGTGGGCTTTGGCCTAGAGATGATTAAGAGCTTCTTAAGCCAATAACGGCTAGCCTAGCCCAAACTAAAACCAACGCTTAGCACAAGCAACGACAGCCAACTGGCCGTCGAAAACTCAAGTAGGTCGCGTCATTTCACTGAGTTAAAACTAAAAAACCTCCACGAGGGAGGTTTTTAGTCTAAATAAATAGCTTGGCAGTGACCTACTTTCGCATGCAAGAAGCATACTATCATTGGCGCTGGTTCGTTTCACGGCCCTGTTCGAGATGGGAAGGGGTGGGTCCAAACCGCTATGGCCGCCAAGCATAACCGGTAAC
>SXVG01000137.1 GCA_005791685.1 Methylotenera sp.
AATCTTACGGTTGGCACGTGCAATCCGTAGACGGCCATGACGTAGCCGCTATTGGTAAAGCCATTGCTGCCGCTAAAAAAGTCACCGACAAACCGTCTTTGATCTGCTGCAAAACAGTCATCGGCATGGGTTCACCCAACAAATCCGGTTCACACGATTGCCACGGTTCTGCCTTAGGTTTAGACGAAGTGGCTGCTACTCGCGCCAACATCGGTTGGGCGCATGAGCCATTTGTTATTCCAGCAGACGTTTACGCCGGTTGGGATGCTACCGCCAAAGGTGCGGCAGCTGAAGCGGCATGGAATACTAAATTTGCTGCTTACCAAGCCGCCTTCCCAGCGGAAGCGGCCGAGTTTGCACGTCGCACGACAGGCGCATTGCCAGCCAACTGGAAATCAGCCACCGATGCCATCATTGCCGCCACTAACGAAAAAGCCGAAACCGTGGCCACACGTAAAGCCTCACAAAACGTGATAGGCGCGTTGGCGCCATTATTGCCTGAGTTCTTGGGTGGTTCAGCCGACTTAACCGGCTCTAACTTAACCTCATGTGGCAGCTTTGTGCACGTGGATGCGAAAAAACCAGGCAACTACATTTCTTACGGCGTACGTGAGTTTGGTATGTTTGCCATCATGAACGGCATGGCTTTGCACGGCGGCTTAATTCCATTCGGCGGTACCTTCCACATGTTCTCTGACTATGCAAAATCTGCCTTACGCATGGCTGCATTGATGAAGCAACGCTCTATTGCGGTATTAACCCATGACTCTATCGGTCAAGGTGAAGACGGTCCTACCCATCAACCTATCGAAAACACTGCTGGCTTACGCTTGATTCCAAATATGGATGTGTGGCGTCCAGGCAGCTCAACTGAAACGGCCGTGGCTTGGGTGGCTGCAGTTGAACGTAAAACCGGTCCATCCAGCTTGGTATTGAGCCGTCAAAACGTACCTGGCATGAAACACGATGCGGCGCAGTTTGATTTGATGCGTAAAGGTGCGTATGTCTTATCAGACGTAGCAGGCAAAGCCGATGTGATCATTATTGCCAACGGTTCAGAATTGGAATTGGCGGTTAAAGCCGCGGCTGAACTCAATGCGGCGGGCAGCAAAGTGCGCGTGGTTTCCATGCCATCGACCAATGTATTTGATCGTCAAGATAAAGCCTACAAAGACAGCGTGTTAACCCCAGGCGTAAAACGCGTAGCGGTTGAAGCTGGCGTGACGGATTTCTGGCGTAAATACGTGGGCCTAGAAGGTGCAGTAGTCGGTATCGACACCTTTGGTGAATCAGCACCGGGTGGCGTACTGTTGAAACACTTTGGCTTTACCGTAGAAAACGTTGTAGCGACAGTTAAATCTGTACTGTAACGTTCAAACGTGCCATCTTAGATGCTCGAGATTCTTAGAAGCTCGAGTCTAAGGTGCCGTCTATGAACTAGCGGCTTAGTTTGAGGGCACCTCCAATGAGGTGCCCTATTGTTTTATAAAGTGGCTGAACATTTATACCTTGGTATAAGTTAAGCCCATCTTAAGAAATAACGATAGGAATAATCATGGCAATTCGCGTAGCAATTAATGGTTTCGGTCGCATCGGGCGCATGGTGTTTCGCGCCGCCGTCAAAGATTTTACTGACATAGAAGTGGTGGCCATCAACGACTTATTAGAGCCCGATTACTTGGCCTACATGCTCAAACACGACTCGGTACACGGCCGTTTTAAAGGCGAGGTCGCGGTGAGTGGCAATAATTTAGTGGTCAACGGCAAACCCATACGCTTGACCGCAGAAAAAGACCCGGCTAATTTGAAGTGGCATGAAGTGCAAGCCGACATCGTGATTGAATGCACAGGCTTTTTCTTAACCCAAGAAAGCTGTCAAAAACACTTGGATGCGGGTGCGAAAAAAGTCGTGCAATCGGCACCGGCCAAAGACGATACGCCCATGTTTGTCTACGGTGTGAATCACCAAACCTACCAGGGTGAAGCCATCGTTTCAGCCGCCTCATGCACCACCAATGGCTTGGCGCCGGTGGCCAAAGTGTTGAACGACGCCTTTGGCATTAAACGCGGTTTGATGACCACCGTGCATGCGGCCACGGCTTCACAAAAAACCGTGGACGGCCCCTCCAATAAAGATTGGCGTGGCGGTCGAGGCATCTTAGAAAACATCATTCCATCGAGCACCGGTGCGGCCAAAGCGGTGGGAAAAGTGATCCCCAGCCTAAACAAAAAACTCACCGGCATGGCGTTTCGCGTGCCCACTTCAGACGTATCGGTGGTGGATTTAACCTGCGAACTCATTAAAGAAGCCAGCTACGAAGACATTTGTCTGGCCATGAAAACTGCCTCTAAAGGCGAATTAAAAGGGGTGTTGGGTTACACCAACGACAAAGTGGTATCGACCGATTTCCGCGGCGAAACCTGTCCATCGGTGTTTGATGCCGAGGCCGGCATGGCTTTGGACTCGACGTTTGTGAAGGTCGTGGCTTGGTACGACAACGAATACGGCTACACCTGCAATCTGATGCGCTTGGTACGCCATATTGCCTAATTAACTCGCGCTATTAAGCCATTTAAGCACCCGATATAGAAGGAACAATATGTCCGTTATTAAAATGACCGATTTGGATTTGCAAGGCAAACGCGTGTTGATACGTGCCGATTTAAATGTACCAGTTAGCGATGGCCGAGTCACATCCGACGCGCGCATCACGGCGTCCATGGCCACCATCAACTACGCCTTAAATGCCGGCGCCAAAGTGATGATCACCTCACACTTAGGCCGCCCAGAAGAAGGCGTATATTCCGCAGAAAACTCCTTACAACCTGTGGTCGATGTGATCAGCGCGAAACTTAACCAGCCCATACGCTTAATCAAAAATTGGTTGGATGCGGATTTTGCCATCGCCAACGGCGAATTGGTGGTGTTGGAAAACTGCCGATTTAATGTCGGCGAAAAGAAAAACAACGACGACTTGTCACAAAAGTACGCCAAACTGTGCGATGTGTTTGTCATGGATGCATTCGGCACCGCGCATAGAGCGGAAGCCTCTACCCACGGTGTGGCCAAATTTGCACCGGTGGCGGCGGCCGGCATTTTATTAGTCAATGAATTGGAGGCCTTGGGCAAAGCCTTACTCAACCCTGCGCGGCCCATGGTGGCCATCGTCGGTGGTAGCAAAGTATCGACCAAGCTCACGGTGCTAGAAAGCTTGTCGGAAAAAGTCGATCAAATGGTGGTCGGTGGCGGCATCGCCAATACTTTTTTAAAAGCAGCCGGCCATGAAGTGGGCGGCTCGCTATGCGAAGACGATTTGGTGCCGGTAGCGCGCGCCCTAATAGAAAAAATGAACCGTAGGGGCGCAAGCATTCCGATTGCGGTCGATGTGGTGTGTGGCAAAAAATTTGCCGCCGACGAACCCGCCATCAAGAAAGACGTGGCTGACGTGGTTAAAGATGACATGATTTTTGATATAGGCACGAAATCTGCCAATCAAATAGCAGGCATCATTAAAAATGCCGGCACCGTGGTGTGGAATGGGCCGGTCGGGGTATTTGAATTTGACCAATTTGGCGAGGGCACCAAAACCATCGCCATGGCCATTGCCAATACATCCGCTTACACGCTTGCCGGTGGTGGCGACACCATAGCCGCCATACAAAAATACGGCATAGAAGATAAAATTGATTACATCTCCACCGCTGGCGGGGCATTTTTAGAGTTTTTAGAAGGCAAGAAATTGCCGGCAGTGGCCATACTCGAACAACGTGCTGCGCAGTAATACTCGGCCTAAAGCGTAGCAATTTGAAATGGGGCGAGTCGCCCCATTTTTATTTGAAATTTAAGCAATACTTATGTTGAAAAGGCTAAACGCTTGACCTTACGCAAAACAAAAATTGTCGCCACCTTAGGCCCATCCTCTAACAGTGAGGAAATGCTGGCGCGCATGATCACGGCAGGGGTGAACGTGGTGCGGTTAAATTTCTCCCATGGCAGTGCCGAAGAGCACATCCATCGAGCGACCATGGTGCGTGCCATCGCCGCAAAACTCAACCGTCCGATAGGGGTGTTGTGCGATTTACAGGGACCCAAAATACGCATAGGCCAATTTGAACTGGGTAAAGTCACCTTAAAAACCGGTGATATCTTCATCTTGGATGCCGATTGCGAGCTAGGCGACCAATTCCACGTAGGCTTGGATTACAAAACCCTGCCGCAAGAAGTGTCTGAGGGCGTGGTATTGCTGTTAGACGATGGCCGCATCAGCATGCAAGTGGATAGAGTGAAAGGCCAGCAAATCCATTGCTTGGTGTTAAATGGCGGCGTACTGAGCAACAACAAAGGCATCAATCGCCAAGGCGGCGGCTTGGCGGCTGAAGCCTTGACCAAAAAAGACCGTTTAGACATCAAAACCGCGGTGGCACTGGAGGCTGACTTTATTGCCATGTCTTTCCCCAAGAACGCGGCAGACGTCGAATTGGCTAGAAGCTTAGTCAAACAAGCCGGCGGCCATGCCAGCATCATCGCCAAAATAGAACGTGCCGAAGCCATAAGCCATTTAGCTGCCATCATCGAGGCATCGGATGCCATCATGGTCGCCCGTGGTGATTTGGGCGTGGAAGTCGGCGATGCGGCGGTGCCAGGCTTGCAAAAACGCATGATACGCATGGCGCGTGCGCAAAATAAACTGGTGATCACGGCCACGCAAATGATGGAATCCATGATTAGCAGCCCCATCCCAACACGAGCAGAAGTGTCGGATGTGGCCAATGCGGTGTTAGACGGCACCGATGCCGTTATGCTATCGGCCGAAACGGCGGCCGGCCAATACCCGCTGGAAACCGTACAAGCCGTGCACCGAGTAGTAATGGAAGCCGAAAAAGAATACATCAAACTAGAGCACGCGGAAAAATCCGATCTGGTTTTTTTGAAAACAGATGAAACCATAGCCGCAGCGGCCATCTACACCGCCAAACACCTAAAAGTGAAAGCCATTGCCGCCTTAACCCAATCGGGTAATGCCGCACGCTGGTTATCTCGGGCCGATGCAGAAGTGCCCATTTACGCCTTATCCCCGGATAAATTGGCTAGGCGCAAGCTGACCTTACACCGCGGCGTTTACCCCTTCCCCATAGAGCAGGGCAATAAAAATAAAGACGAAATCTTGCAAGAAATGGAGCAGGTCCTGTTGCAACAAAAGATGGTCCAAGCTGGCGACACGGTATTGCTTACTTTTGGCGAACCGATAGGCAGCCCAGGTGGCACCAACACCTTAAAAATAATCGAAATCGGCGCCGTGCAAGCGCGCTAATATACCGCCAAGCTGCTGAAAATTAAGGCCTCACTGCAGATAATGTTTTGCTTGGCGTGAGTAGGCCTTTATAATGACCCCCATCCCCTTGTTAATGCTTTAAAGCACGCTCATGACCACGCCTTTACTACAAACCAATATCAGCAGCCTCAAACGCATACACCAAGGTAAAGTGCGGGATATCTATGAAATCGATGCCGACACCATGCTCTTGGTCAGCACCGACAGGCTGTCCGCTTTTGACGTCATTTTACCGACGGGCATAGCCAACAAAGGTGCCATGTTGACACAAATGGCCAATTTTTGGTTTGAAAAACTCAAGCACATAGTCCCCAACCATTTGACCGGCATCAGCCCTAACAGCGTGGTAAGCGATCCGCTCGAGCAAGCCCAGTTAGGCGCACGGGCGGTGGTGGTGAAAAAATTAAAAGCCCTGCCCATAGAGGCCATCGTGCGCGGCTATCTGGTTGGTAGTGGCTGGAAAGAATACCAAAGCCGTGGCACCGTCTGTGGCATAAATTTGCCAACTGGCCTACAGATAGCCGCGCAATTACCCGAGCCTATTTTTACCCCATCGAGCAAAGCCGCGGTCGGCGAACACGATGAAAACATCAGCTTACAACAATGCGCCGATTTGCTTGGGAAAGACTTGGCCGCGCAGGTAGCCAAGGTGGCCATTGCTTTATACCAAGAGGCCGCTGCTTACGCCCTCACGCGGGGCATCATCATCGCCGACACCAAGTTTGAATTTGGGCTGGACGCTCATGGCGTGCTGCACGTGATGGATGAAGTGCTCACCCCAGACTCCTCACGCTTTTGGCCGGCAGACAGCTACGTGGTCGGTAAAAATCCACCTAGTTATGACAAACAATTTGTCCGTGATTGGCTAGAAACGACGGGCTGGAATAAAACTGCACCGGCCCCAGCCTTGCCCGTTGAGGTAGCCAAAAAAACCAGTGAAAAATACATGGAAGCTTTTGAGCACCTCACCGGCCATGCCCTAAAGCCCGATTAAGCAGACGACTCACGCGTGATTGAGAAGTTAAAAGCTTACGCCAGACAACTAAAACAAGAGCTGGCGGTTTATCGTCTGCTCTTAACACACCGCAGCACACCGCTATTAGCCAAGTTGTTATTGGGCATGGCCATAGGCTATTTATTGTTACCGTTTGATCTTATTCCCGATTTCATTCCAGTATTGGGACAGTTAGATGAGCTTATTGTTATTCCGCTATTGGTCTACTTGGCTTTATTGGTCGTACCGAAAAGCCTGCTGCTAAGCTGCCGAGTGCAAGTACAAGCCAGCCATGCGCAATGATTTTATCTAAACGGCTTGCTATAATTGCGGCTCAAAATTTAAACAAAAAAAATTCATTCATTTTATTTCCTAGGAATACACCATGTCGTTAAACCAAGTACCCACCGGTAAAGATGTACCCAATGACTTTAATGTCATCATTGAAATCCCCATGCAAGGCGACCCCGTCAAATACGAAGTGGACAAAGACAGTGGTGCTATTTTTGTCGACCGCTTCATGGGAACTGCCATGCAATACCCCACCAATTATGGCTACGTGCCGCACACTTTGGCCGACGATGGTGATCCGGTCGACGTATTGGTCATGACTCCGGTGGCTTTAATCCCTGGCGTGGTGGTGCGTTGCCGCCCCTTAGGCGTATTGCTGATGGAAGATGAAGCCGGCTTGGACGCTAAAGTGTTGGCCGTGCCCATAGAAAAAGTCTGCGGCCTATATGGCCACCTTAAAACCTATCAAGATTTATCGGCTTGGCGCTTGGACATGATTGCGCACTTTTTTGAACATTACAAAGATTTAGACAAAGGCAAATGGGTCAAAATTAACGGCTGGGGCGATATCGAGCAAGCCAAAAAAGAAATTTTAGACGGCGTGGCCAACTTCAATAACGCCAAGGTAAAACCAGCGTTCTAGTACGCGCTTAGAATAAATCGCTAGATTCGATGCAAAGTGGCCGACAAGGATTTTAATTCCTTTTCGGCCATTTTGTAGTCCGGGCATAGGCTGGCCACAATCGCCCAAAATTTAGCCGAGTGGTTCATTTCTTTTAGGTGCGCCAACTCATGGCAAACCACGTAATTAATAATGTGTGGTGGCGCTTGCAATAAGCGCCAATTCAAACGAATCTCTTTTCTCGAATTGCAACTGCCCCAACGCGAACCGGCATTGGATAAAGTCAAGGAGGCGAAATTGGCGCCCAACTTGCTGGAAAAAATTTCCAAGCGCCGAGTAAAGTCCTGCAAGGCTTGTTTTTTGTACCAAAGGATGACTTTGCGCGCCACCAACTTAGCATCTTGTGGCTGAGGCAGGGCCACAAACAAAAACCCAGGCTCATGCACCACGGCTTTAGACTGAAGGTCGTGCGCTATCGCCAAGGTCATGTTTTGCCCTAAAAACAATAAAGCCTCACCGTGTTGCCAACGCATGGCAGGCACCTGATTGGCCAGCATGGCGGCCAATTTTTTACGTACCCAGTCGGCTTTTTGCGCAATAATGCCCTCTAGTTCAGCTTGCGAAATGCGCTTAGGCGCGTGCACAACTAAACCTGTTGCGGTTATTTTTAAACCCACGCTGCGACGCTGGCGATGGGCTAATTGATAGTGCAGTTGCTCGCCTGAATTTAAAGTTAAGACGTGCGTCATGCCGCGTTTAACACCTGCATTTCCGCTTCTATCCAATTTTCCACTTGCAGATTGAGGGCGTCGGCTTTTAACTGTGTCGTTTGTATCGGTGGCCCTATATGCATTTTAATTAGACCAGGCTTTTTGATAAAGCCTTTAGGCCAACAACTGCCGGCATTATGCGCCACCGGCAAGACCGGAGTTTGAGTGTGGCAGGCCAGCCATGCCCCACCAATATGGTATTTACCACGCTGATTGGGCGCGATGCGCGTGCCTTCAGGAAAAATCACCACCCACAAGCCTTGCGCCAGCCTAGCCTGCCCTTTAGTCACCAACTGCTTGAGCGCTTCACGTCCTGAGGCGCGGTTAATGGCAATCGGCGAGGTCATGGCCAAGCCCCAGCCAAAGATAGGAATCCAGAGTAATTCGCGTTTGAGCACGTACACTTGGGTAGGGAAAATCGCTTGAAAAGCAAAGGTTTCCCAAGTCGATTGGTGTTTAGCCAGAATGATGCAAGCACTGTCAGGCATGTTTTCTAGGCCGGTAATTTCATGGCGTATATTGCAGGTAATTTTTAACCAGCAAATCATGCTGCGTGCCCAGCCTGAAATAAGACGGTTGCGCGTCACCGGATTAAGTGGCCAGGCCAGCAAGGCAATTAAGGTGAAAATAGGTGCGGTAAGCATTTGTCCGATAAAAAACAAACAGGAGCGTAAAAAAAGCATGTTGCTATCCTGAATACGGCGTGTCTATGATGCGCTGTACCGCTGCGGCCAAATCCGCACAGACCCAGGTATTGGCTGGCAAAGCCTGATCTGCGTTGACCTTAGAAGCAGCCAAGGTCGCTTCACCCTTACCGCTTAAAACTAAAATAGGCTGACAACCAACCGCAGCAAAGGCCTGCAAGTCTCTTAAGGCGTCGCCCACTGCTGGTACGCCCTGCAATTCCACGGCAAAACGCTTGGCGATGTCTTCTAACATGGCCACATCCGGCTTACGGCAACGGCAATGCTCGTCTGCGGCATGCGGGCAATAAAATATGGCATCAATACGACCGCCCAGCACGGCCAATTCGCGGTTCATTTTTTCATGTATGCTGTTTAAGGTGGCCATGTCGAATAGGCCACGGCTGATGCCCGATTGATTGGTCACGACCGTCACCCTATAACCGGATTGATTAAGCAGGGCAATCGCCTCCAAACTGCCAGGCAAAGCCAGCCACTCATTGGGACTTTTGATGAAATTGGCGGAATCTCGATTAATCACGCCATCCCTATCTAAAATCACTAATTTCATCTAGGTCTAGGCCTATGGCTTAATTGGCCAACTTGGACAAATCGGCAACACGGTTCATGGTTTGATGCAAGGTCGCCAGCAAACCTAAGCGATTGGCTTTGAGTGCTGGGTCGTCGGCATTGACCATGACATTATCAAAAAAAGCATCGACCGGCGCTTTTAGAACGGCCAGGGCTTTTAAAGAGGCGGTGTAATCGCCCAGTTCAAACAAGCGATTGGCTTCCGGCGCGACCGTCATCAATGCCTGATTAAGGGCCATTTCTGCCGGCTCTTGCAATAAGCTGGTCTGCACCGATGCTGGCACGACGGCCTCCACTTTTTTCAGTATATTGCTTACACGCTTATTGGCGGCGGCCAATGCCGGCGCCTCAGCCAATTTAGCGAAAGCACGCACCGCTTCTAAACGTTTAGGAATCAAATGGATTTGCTCTGGCATTTGACTGAGCACCGCCTCCACCTCAAGTGCGCTATAGCCCTGCTCTTGCATCGTATTAGCCAATCGGTCAAAACAAAATACCGACACCGCCTGACGTGTGTCAGCACTTACCGTGGCGAAACCGCTGGCGGCACTGGCTAGCAAGGCCGATAAATCCAAGGCTAAATTATTTTCCATGAGCATGCGCAGCACGCCTAGAGCATGGCGACGTAAACCAAATGGATCTTTATCCCCCGTTGGTTTTTCACCTATGCTGAATAAACCGACCAAGGTCTCCAATTTATCGGCCAAGGCCACCGCTACGCCGACTGCATTGCGTGGCAGACTGTCGCCGGCAAAACGTGGCTTGTAATGGTCTTCTATGGCAAAGGCCACCGCATCGTCTATGCCTTCGTGTTGCGCATAATAACGCCCCATGATGCCCTGCAGCTCGGGAAACTCACCCACCATATCGGTGACCAAATCGGCTTTAGCCAAGGTGGCTGCCAATGCCGCTTGTGCGGCTAAATCTGCGCCGCCTAACTGCATGGCAATGGCTTGCGCAATGGCACTCACCCTGGCCGTGCGCTCGCCTTGCGAGCCCAGTTTATTGTGATACACCACTTTATTCAAACTGTCTAAGCGACTGGCCAAGGTTTTTTTACGGTCTTGATCAAAGAAGAATTTAGCATCGGCTAAACGTGGACGCACCACCCGCTCGTTGCCGCCTATGACGGCGCTGGCATCGTCTGGACTGATGTTGGACACGATCAAAAATTGATTGGTCAACTTAGCCTTAGCATCCAACAAGGGGAAATACTTTTGATTGGCCTTCATGGTCAAAATCAAACACTCTTGCGGCACTTGCAAATATACGTCTTCAAATTGCCCAAGCAAGACATTGGGGCGTTCAACCAAGGCGGTCACCTCGTCCAACAAGGCCTCATCAGTAATGGGCTTGAGTTGCTGTTTGGCAGCTGCCTCATTCAATTGCCGTAGAATGTCGGCACGTCGCTCAGCAAAACTGGCTATCACCGCACCCTCGGTTTTAAGTTGATCGGCGTAGCTGTCGGCATCTTTTATTAAAATGGGCGACACCTTAGCCTCAAAACGATGGCCTTGGGTTTGCGCGGTCGCCGTCAACCCCAGCGCCGTCACCGGCAACACTTCGTTGCCGTGCATGGCCAACAAGCCATGGGCGGGGCGCACAAAATTAACGTTGCTCCAACCGTCGGCCAATTGATAGCTCATGACTTTAGGTATGGGCAACTTGGTGATGGCCTCCGTTAAAGCCAATTGCAAGCCATCTTTAAGGGCCAGGCCTTTTTGCATAATCTCTATAAATAAAGCCTCGTTTTTACCGTCCATTTGCCGACTAAGCTGTTGCACGGCGGATTCGTCTAAGCCCAGGCCATTTAAACGCTTAATTAAAGCTGGGCTGGCCAGTCCATTTGCATCCAAGCCTACACTGACAGGCATGAGTTTTTGCACGCTGGTTTTATCGGCGGCCACGGCCAGTATGTTGCTGGCATGCATCGCCAAACGACGCGGCGTGGCGTAAGCGGTTAATACGCTATCCTGGCCAGCCAAGCCTTGTGCTTGCAAATGTTCAAACAAGATTTCAGCAAAGGCCAGTCCCAGTTTGTTTAATGCCTTGGGTGGCAACTCTTCAACAAACAATTCTACTAATAGGTTTTTTTGACTCATGCGGCAGCTTTCTTAGCTAAATCGGTTAACACTTCATCCGCCCAATCTTTGGGCGCCATAGGAAAGCCTAAACGGGCACGGCTATCTAAATAACTGGCCGCCACCGATCTGGCCAGATTGCGTATACGTCCTATGTAGCCAGCGCGTTCGGTGACCGAAATGGCCCCGCGGGCATCCAGCAAGTTAAAGGTATGGGCGGCTTTTAGCACTTGCTCGTAAGCCGGCAAGGCCAATTGATTTTCCATCAAATGCTGGGCTTGCTTTTCGTGCGCAGCAAAAGCGCTGAATAAAAAATCCGCATCCGAGTGTTCAAAGTTGTAGGCCGATTGTTCTTTTTCATTTTGCAAATAGACGTCACCGTAACTTAAACGCTCCCCGTTCGGCCCGTTGGTCCAAGTTAAGTCATAGACATTATCCACGCCTTGCAAATACATGGCTAAACGCTCTAAGCCGTAGGTGATTTCACCGGTAATCGGTTTGCAATTGATGCCGCCTACTTGCTGGAAATAGGTAAACTGTGTGACTTCCATGCCATTTAACCAGACTTCCCAGCCCAAGCCCCAAGCACCTAAAGTGGGGTTCTCCCAATCGTCTTCAACAAAGCGGATGTCGTTCTTTTTTAAATCAAAACCCAAAGCAGCTAAGGAGCCTAGATAGAGTTCTAAGATATCGGCAGGTGCAGGTTTTAACACCACCTGAAACTGATAGTAGTGCTGCAAGCGGTTAGGATTCTCGCCATAACGCCCGTCTTTAGGGCGACGACTGGGCTGCACATAAGCCGCTTTCCAAGGCTCAGGCCCTAAAGAGCGCAAAAAGGTGGCGGTGTGTGAGGTGCCGGCCCCCACTTCCATGTCGTAGGGTTGCAACAAGGCGCAACCGCGATCCGACCAATAGGTTTGTAGGGTGAGTATAATTTGTTGAAAAGTAAGCGCCATGGTCTGTCGTTTCAGTTGCAATTCAAGTCACAACGAGCAAAGCATGAATTTTACTTTGTTTTAGCTGGTCTTGCCAAAAAATTAGGCACAAAAATAGCCAGCAAGCCGATAAAACTCAGCAGCAAAAATAAGTAATTGCCAAAACGTATATACGGCGTGCTGCCAGCATAGCCTTGCGCCAGCACCTCTAGGCTGCTCACGCTAAAATGCGGGGCATGGGCCAGCACTTGACCGTGCCTATCTATCATGGCGGTCGCCCCGGTGTTGGTGGCACGCAATACCGTACGACCGGTTTCCATGGCGCGCGCCTGCGAAAACTGCAAATGCTGATCGGCCGCGATGGACTGCCCATACCAAGCATCGTTACTGACATTGACCAATAAACTGGCAGCGGGCAATTGCCGAATAATTTCTTCACCAAACACGTCTTCATAACAAATATTAATCGCCACCCTCTGCCCGGCGATTTGCATAGGCTGCGGTTTGAACGTGCCCCGCGATAAATCGCTTAAGGGCATATTCAGCCAATCACGGTAGACCCAAGCGAACACCGCTTTGAATGGAATGAATTCACCGAACGGCACCAAATGCGACTTGCGATAAGCCTCAGGCTTGGCGCTGGCCATATTGAGCATGCTGTTAAAATAATGCCCTTGTTCGTGTTCAATTACGCCGGCTAAAACCGCCCCATTGTTTCTCTTGGCCAGCGCCGTGATGCGCGTTTTGAATTCGTCCGGCAAGCTACTGGACAACATGGGCAACGCCGTTTCTGGCATGACAATCAACTGCGCGTCACTGACCTCAGCCATGCGCAAATAGCGATTTAAAGTTTGCTCGACCATGTCTGGCGACCATTTTAAATCTTGCGCGATATTGCCTTGCAACAAAGCCACTTTAATCGGTGCAGACCAGGCTTGGGTCCATTCCAGCTGTTTTAATACCCCACCCAATACGCTCATGGCCAGCACGGCATACATCAGCGGTCGCCTAAGTGGCGCTTGTGGTCTAAAGCAGTAAGCCGCAGCGCAGGCCAGCGCGACCGTTATCAGCGACACGCCATACACCCCGATAATCGGCATAAAACCCGCCAATGGGCTGGTCGGCACTTGACTGTAACCCATGCTCAACCAAGGAAAACCAGTGAAAACCCAGCCGCGCGTCCAGTCGGACAGCGCCCACAATATCGGTATGGCCATGAGCAATTGTACGGATTGTGGTTTAGCTATTTTCAAACTGAGCCAACCTACCAAAGCGGGGAATAGCGCCATAAACGCACAAAGCAAGAAGGTAGCCAAGGCCGCCATCCACATAGGCATGTGACCGAAATCGTGCAGGCTGATGTAGATCCAGTATATGCCAAAGCAGAACAAGCCTAGGCCATAAGAAAAGCCGGCAAATGCGGCTTGCTTAGGGCTGTCGCATTGCCCCCAAACATAACACAAGGCGGCTAAGGAGAGCAGGCTAACAGGGTATAAGTAAAAGGGCGCGAAACCCAGCACACAGGTGGCGCCCAATAAAAATAAAAACAAGGGATGGAATAAAATGGAAGGGCGACTTTGCATGGGCTAAATTGTAGCCTGTTATGCCCCTTAACCGCAAAGCAATACGCCGGCTTTAACTGCTGGCGCGTGCTTTATTCCGGCTTACTGAGTAGGTCGTATTTTTTAACGGTGTCTGCGCCTTCACTGCCATCGTTATTGATAAATACCACTTGCACCACTTTATTATCAATGAAATCCAACTCAGTGGTTGCATAATAACTGCCATCAGCAGCCGTATTAATGTAGTGGTATTGCCAAATGGAGGCGACTATTTTGCCAGTGTTTTTTACTTTAACGTCGTCGGCTTTGGCTGGCTCGCCGAATTGGTCTATGATTTTGGCTTTGTCAAAGCCATTAATGGCAGCAACAAAATCTTTTTCTAGCGTGGGGATGTCCAATACGGCTGGCACTTCCTCAGCCTGAAGCGCCGACATAAGAAACACCGAACTTAAGAACGCCCCTAGCAATGCGCTGCATTTCATGACCGACTCCAATCTGGAAAAAACGACTTTTAAATTACGCGATTGCTGTGAGCCAGCAACGATAAAATAAGTTCAATTACAGAGTTTAGCCTGGCCAGCTTAAGGCATAACTAAGGCGGCGCCTCTTGCTCAGCCAACACTTCCAACATCAGGCTGTGCAAGCGACGGCTGTCGGCGCGCAATACTTTAAAACGCAAACCACTGAAGGTGATTTCATCGTCTCGTTTAGGCAGGTGTCCAAACTGCTGTACGACTAAGCCACCTATGGTAGAAAATTCCTCGTCGCTTAATTGGCTGCCTATGATTTCATTAAAATCAGCAATTTCCGTCAGGGCTTTTACCCGGTATTGGCCATCGGCATTTTGTATGATGTTGTCTTCTTCTTCGTCGTAATCGTACTCGTCTTCAATTTCGCCAACAATTTGCTCGAGCACGTCTTCTATGGTCACCATGCCGGCCACGCCGCCGTACTCATCGACCACGATAGCAATGTGATTGCGATTGCCACGGAATTCTTTCAACAAAATATTCAAACGCTTAGACTCGGGGATAAACACTGCCGGACGCAACATGTCGCGCACTTCAAAATCTTCGCCGGCGTAGTAACGCAACAAATCTTTGGCTAATAAAATACCGATGACATCGTTCTTATCGTCTTCTATCACCGGAAAACGCGAGTGCGCCGTTTCAATGACGTGCGGGATAAAGGTTTCAGGGGGGTGGGTGATGTCGATGACATCCATTTGTGAGCGCGGGATCATGATGTCACGCACTTGCATTTCACTTACTTGCAACACGCCCTCTATCATGGCGAGTGAATCTGCATCCATCAAACTGTTTTCGTATGCGCCATGCAACAGTGCCACAAGCTGCTCGCGATCTTCGGGTTCGCGCATTAAAAAATGACTTAAACGTTCTAGTAAACTGGGTTTTTCCGACTCGTCGGCCATGGCAGGCGTCCTAGGTAATGAGATAGGGGTCAGCATACCCTAATTTTGTGACAATTGCAGTCTCTATGCTTTCCATCAAAGCCGCTTGAGCCTCATTTTCATGGTCGTAGCCGTGCAAATGCAAAATGCCGTGCACGGTCAAATGTGCATAATGCGCTATCAAGGACTTCTGTTGCGCAGTCGCTTCGCTCGCCACCACCGGCGCGCAAATAATAATGTCACCGATTAAATGCGGCTCATCGCTTAAAGGAAAAGTCAGCACATTGGTGGCATAGTCTTTACCCCGGTAACTTTTATTAAGGGCACGCCCTTCGGCTTCATCGACTAGGCGTATAGTGACTTCTGTGTCGATCCGTAGCGCGGCATGCACCCAAGAACGAAACTGCGCTCGACTGGGTAAATGGCCCTGCTCACTGGCGTATTGAACGGCTAATTTCAGCGCAGGCATAGCTTAGGCAATTTTAGGCACATGCGCTCATTAGTTAGACTGTTGGGTTGGGCAATCCACATAAGGATAACGCACATGACCATAACGTATTACCAAAATAGCAATCGCTATTAAGAAGATGGAACCTGACAGCGCCAGCATTTGCAAGGCATTAATCTCGGCCACTTCCAGCACTAAATAACGCGCCAAGGCGATAATGCCGATGTACAGTGGGTATCTAACCGGCAAATTGCCTGAACCCAGGTAGTGATTCAGCATAGACATCACCTCTAGGTAGAGAAACAGCAAGAGCAAATCCCCCACCGCAATTGCCCGCGCCTGCCATATATGCAATATGGCCTCAAGCACAGCGAAAATGGTCGCCGTAGCGATGGTAATCAATACGCCTTGCTCGACTACACCAAGGCCACGTTGTACCAACTTGCTGAATTTATTTGGGGTCATTGCTATCTCGCTTTATCTAGACGTGGATCATTATACATTACTGACTTTAATCAATACTGCCCGGCATTAGCTCTGCAATGGACACCGGCTTAGCCCTATTTCTCGGCCTGTTGCTCATACTGCTCGTAGGCATTGACTATTTTTTGCACCAAGGGATGACGCACCACATCCGCCGCCAAGAAATGGGTCATGGCGATGCCCTTGATGTCTTTTAACACCTTTTGCGCTTCCACCAAGCCACTTTTTTGGTGACGTTGCAAATCAATCTGTGTCACATCCCCGGTAATCACGGCTTTGGTGCCAAACCCAATGCGGGTCAAAAACATTTTCATTTGTTCGGGCGTGGTGTTTTGCGCTTCGTCCAAAATAATAAAGCTCTGATTCAAGGTGCGGCCACGCATGTAGGCCAAAGGCGCCACTTCAATGGCGCCGCGCTCAAACATTTTATTCACCGTGTCGTAACCGGCTAAATCGTACAAGGCGTCGTACAAAGGCCGTAAATAAGGGTCGACTTTTTGGTTTAAATCGCCGGGCAGAAAGCCCAACTTTTCCCCGGCCTCGACCGCCGGCCTCACTAAGACGATGCGTTTCACCCTATCCCGACTCATGGCATCCACCGCACTGGCCACCGCCAAATAGGTCTTACCGGTGCCGGCTGGGCCTATACCAAAGCTAATGTCGTGGTCTTGAATTTGCTGCAAATAAGCAATCTGCCTAGGCGTACGCCCATGCAGCTCGGTGCGCCGCGTCATCAACACCGGCGCATTGGAGCTGGCAACATCTTCTGGCTTGAGTTTGTTGATTTCCACTAAACCCAGTTGAATTTCATCCAAGCCTATCGGATGTTTAGCGCGCGCGTAAAAATTTTCCAATAACTGGGCGGCCAAACGCTCATTATGCACGTCCCCAACAAAACGCAGCTGCGCACCGCGACGAATAATTTGCACATCTAAAGCATCGGCAATTTGCTTGATGTTTTCATCCAAGACGCCGCATAAATTGGCTAATCGTCCGTTGTCTTCTGGGCTTAAGGTGATTTCCATAAAAACTTTACCCTAGTTGCTGATAATTTCGCCACGCAATCGTTTTGGATTGCTGACGTCGGTAATGCGCACATGCACAAATTGATGGATTAAACTGGCATCCCCCAATAGATCAACGATACGATTATTATCGGTTTTACCGGCCAGTTCCTGACTGTTTTTCCACGACGCACTTTCAATTAAGACGCGCTGCACACTGCCCAGCATGGCCACACTGATGGCCTTGCCTTGCGCCTCGTTGATGGCTTGCAATTTAGTCAATCTGGCCAATTTTTCCGCTTGCGTGGTGTCGTCGTTTAAATAAGAGGCCGGTGTGCCTGGGCGTGGGCTGTATAAAAAGCTAAAGCTGTAATCAAAGCCTATGTCTTGCATGAGCTTGGCGGTGGCGGCAAATTCAGCCTCGGTTTCACCGGGAAAGCCGACGATAAAATCCGAGGTGAAGGTCAAATTTGGATTCGCCTCGCGTAACTTACGCACGGTGGATTTAAATTGCAATGCCGTGTAATTACGCTTCATGGCCATTAACACCCGATCGGCGCCGGCTTGCACCGGCAAATGCAAGTGCACGGCCAATTTGCTGATGTTAGCAAAGCAATCGATTAAACGTTGCGTCATCTCATTGGGATGGCTGGTGGTAAAACGGATGCGCTCTATCTGCGGAATTTCCGCTATATACTCAATCAACATGGCCAAATCGGCTTCCAACCCGTCGTGGTCAGCTTTATAAGCATTGACGTTTTGCCCCAGCAAGGTGATCTCTTTGACCCCCTGCGCCGCCAACTGCACGGCTTCGGTCAAGATTGCGGCAAAAGGTCGCGACACTTCTTCGCCTCGGGTATAAGGCACCACACAAAAACTGCAATATTTGCTGCAGCCTTCCATAATGCTTAAAAAAGCACTGGCGCCTTCCACCCGTGGCGGTGGCAAATGATCGAATTTCTCTATCTCAGGAAAAGAAATGTCCACTTGCGACACGCCGCTGGCTTGACTTTGTTTAATCATGTCGGGCAAGCGGTGCAGGGTTTGTGGGCCGAACACCACGTCCACATAAGGCGCACGCTTGATGATGTTATCGCCCTCTTGCGAGGCCACGCAGCCGCCCACCCCTATGAGCAGATTGGGATTTTTTGCTTTCAGTGGAATAAATCGGCCTAAATGACTGAAGACTTTATCTTCGGCTTTTTCTCTTACCGAGCAGGTATTGAGCAAAATAACATCGGCCTCTTCCGGGGTTTGCGTCTCCACCATGCCCTCTGCCGCCGCCAACATGTCGGCCATGCGGGAAGAATCGTATTCGTTCATTTGGCAGCCAAAGGTTTTGATAAACACTTTTTTCGGTGCGGCAGACGAACGGGGGGGCATGCTGATGGAAATTTCTTTTGCCTTCAAAGCGTTATTTACCTATTGATGAGCCGTAATTTTAGCGCATTTGTGCATATGCCACACGCAAAGTTGCGGCGTGCGAGGTAAAATAGGCAAAAATTGAGAGCGATAGCCCATGCAAGCACTGCCTATTTTCATGAACATCAGCGAGCGCCCCTGTGTGGTTATAGGGGCGGGGGAAGTCGCGGCCAGAAAAGTGGCCATGCTGTTAAAAGCCCATGCGGCTGTCAGCGTGTATGCCCCAGAGATTTGCACCACCCTGCAGGCTTTGGTCGATGCTGGCCGCATCCAATATAGCCAAATGCCTTATAACGAAAGTCAATTAAACGGCGCGTGTTTAGTCATCGCTGCAAGCAATAACGCCAGCGTTAATAGCGCCGTGTCCGTGGCAGCAAAAGCGCAAAACATCCCGGTGAATGTGGTCGACGCCCCCGCCTTATGCAGCTTCACCATGGCCGCCATAGTGGAAAGGTCGCCCATCGTCATTGCCATTTCCAGCGAAGGCCATGCCCCGGTATTAGCCCGCTACCTACGCAGCAAAATTGAAACCATGCTACCGGCAGGCTACGGCCGTATCGCCGCGATTGCCGGTGAATTTAGAGATAAAGTCAAAAACAAATACGCCAGCAGCCAAGCGCGCCGTGTGTTTTGGGAAGGCGTATTGCAAGGACCCATAGTCGAGCGCATTTTAGCTGGCCAAGAGGCGGCCGCCAGATCGGCCCTAGACAACTTATTGGCCGATAACAGCGCAGCGCAACAACACGGTGAAGTGTATTTGGTGGGTGGCGGACCAGGCGACCCCGATCTACTCACCTTCCGCGCCTTGCGCCTCATGCAACAATGCGATGTCTGCGTCTACGATAAGCTGGTCAGTCCAGAAGTATTAGACTTAGTCAGGCGTGATGCCGAACTAATCTACGTAGGCAAATCGCGCGATCAACACACTTTGGCACAAGAAGAAATCAATCAATTATTAGCCAGCTTAGCCCTGGCCGGAAAGCGCGTGTTGCGCTTAAAAGGAGGCGACCCGTTTATTTTTGGTCGCGGTGGCGAAGAAATTGAAACCCTCATGCAACAAGGTGTGCCGTTTCAAGTGGTGCCCGGTATCACGGCCGCCAATGGCGTGTCTAGCTACGCCGGCATACCCCTGACGCACCGCGATTATGCCCAAGCTTGCCTGTTCATTACCGGCCATTTGAAAAACGGTGAACTGGATTTGGATTGGGCGGCCATGGCCAGGCCACAACAAACCGTGGTGATTTACATGGGCTTAGTTGGCTTGGAGAAAATCTGCCGGCAATTGATAGCGCATGGGGTGTCAGCCACCATGCCGGCGGCGGTCATACAACAAGGCACCACGCAGAATCAACGGGTAGTGAGCGCCAACTTGAGTGACTTGGCAGCTAAAGTGGCGGCAGCTCAAATGAAAGCCCCGTGTTTAACCATCATAGGCGAAGTGGTGCAACTGCGTGAAAAATTAAACTGGTTCGAACCGCAAACCAAGGCTTAAAACTAGTTCTTAATGGGCAGGGTCAGCCTGGCTTCTAGGCCGCCTTCTGGCCGATTGATCAACTTCAATTGACCGTGATGCAGTTTAGCAATGCGATCAGCGATGGCCAAACCTAAGCCGCTGCCGCCAGCATTACTGCGTGCACTATCTAAGCGTTCAAACGGGCGCAATAATTTTTCCACATGCGTATCCGGAATGCCAGGACCATTATCAAACACACTGATCAAAATATGCTGCGCCGTGATTTTGCTGGCCACCCGCACCTGTCCACCGCCATAGGCATAGGCATTGCCTACCAAATTATCCAATAAACGCTGCATGGCCAAGGGCTTGATGGGCACCACATAAGACGCTGCCAACTGCACCGCAATGTCACGCCCCGCGCGCAATTGCCTGTCATGCAAAGCTTGCAATAGGCTGTTGATCTCTGTCATTTGCGTGGGTTCGCCTTCTACGCCTTTCACAAAATCCAAGAATTGATGGATGATGTTGTCCATGTCCGCGATGTCTTCCACCATGCCGTGTTTGAGACTGGCGCAACCGTCTTCAGGCAACATTTCAACGGCTAAACGCAAGCGCGCCAGCGGCGTGCGTATATCATGCGAAACCCCGGCTAAAATAAGGGTGCGCTCGGCATCCAATTCCGCCAAAGAATCGGCCATTTTATTAAACGTGTCGTTCACTTCTTGCAACTCGGCAAAGCTGCCCTCCGGCAATTTCTCCGGCTGCTCGCCATTGCGCAATCGATCGGCGGCGTTCATCAACAAATGCAAAGGGCGATTGATTCGTATGGCAATAAAATAGCCTGCGCCCAAAGACAAGGCCAACACCAAGGCCGCCCAGCCTAGCCATTGCCAAGGAAAAGCCCGTTCGACATGCACGCGCGGTATGACCACCCAATAATCGTCCGGCCCGATATTAAAGCTGATCCACAAGCCCTGCACGCCATAATGATTAACGGTAATGATGGTTTCAGGGCCGAGTCGCTCACGAATTTTGCTGGCCACCATATTGATGAAAGGGTCAGCCGGCAGC
>SXVG01000138.1 GCA_005791685.1 Methylotenera sp.
CACCTTCGCCTATAACACCGTTTACACTGCCACCGTGACCTTAACGGCCAGCAGTGGCTACACCCTCACCGGTGTAGCGGCCAACTTCTTTACCGTAGCCGGTGCTTCATCAGCGGCCACCCATGCCGCCAATTCAGGCGTAGTGACCGCGGCGTTCCCTGCCACAACGGCCACGCTTCCAAGTGGCTACGTCACCCAAGGTGGACTTACTTGGGGGCCTAACATGAGAGTGGGAAACTGGGGCGCTGCTCGCGATATGTGTCGCGCATCCACCGAACTAGGCTACAGTGCAGGTACATGGCGTCAACCCGATCTAGCTGAATTCATAGCACTTTATAATGCGCTAAATGGTGGGGGATGGCCGCCTAGCTGGCAACTAACTGCATCCTGGTCGTCTACGGATGATGGTGCTGGTGGCCACTACACCGTCTTTCTAGGTGATGGCACCGTTATCAGTTTCCACGACAGCATCGGCATTTTCATTCAGTGTGTTCACTAGCGCCTTTGATTTTTTCACGTGTGAATAAGCTGCTTCAGCAGGGTTATTCCACGGTGAAGACCCTTCATGAATTTCAAGCCGAGATTTTTGAGGTTTAGAAATGACGGGAATGCCCTTGCGGCATTGCGGTCTGAAGTTTGCTGTTTGATTTTTTGTTTTAGGGTTTTGAATTGGGTTTACATTTCACCGGCGAAGCCGGTGAAATGGTTAAATGTTAAGCGTGTTTGCTTGTGTCTCATCCTGCCTGTGCCATGCATGGGTGCCTAATGGGTGTTTTTCTTAGGGCTGAAATCTATACGTAACCTAATGATTTATAAGGTAATTGGTCAATAGCGTAGCAACACTCGACCAGTAGAAAAACCCCGCCTAATAAGGCGGGGCAGGGCATTAATGATCAGGCTTATTTTGTCGCCGCCGCGTCTACTTTTGGCGGTTCGGATTTAATCACCGGTTTGCCTTTAAGGAAATTCATGGCTTGGGTAAATTGCAAGTCATCTTTGCTGGTGGGTTCGATGGGTGCCATGGCTTCGGCAAACTTTTTCTCATTCGCTTTTGCTTTTGTCACCGCTGCGCCTGCATCCGGTTTGGCTGCCCCGCCAGCTTGCGCGTCTTTGGGGTTGGATAGGTGACGCGACAAGTCGGCTTCGTGTATGTTGTTGGATTGGTCGGTACCGTCTTCCACGTAATAGTCTGGCTCTATGCCTTTGGCTTGAATTGAGCGGCCTTTAGGCGTGAAATAACGGGCCGTGGTGAGTTTGATGGCCGCCCCATTATTCATAGGCATGATGGTTTGCACCGACCCCTTACCGAAGGTGCGTACGCCAATTAAGGTGGCGCGTTTATGGTCTTGCAAGGCGCCTGCGACGATTTCTGAGGCCGAAGCTGAGCCTGAATTGATCAAGACGACCATGGGCACGGTTTTTAAATCGGCTGGAATATCGCGCATGTAGTCATTCTCCACCCCACCGCGCGCATAATTTTCTGGGTTCACGGTTAAATTCATTTTTGAATCGGCCGCGCGGCCTTCGGTATACACCACCAAGGTGTTTTTAGGTAAGAATGCCGCTGAAACGCCCACCGCACCATTTAATAAGCCGCCAGGATCATTGCGCAGGTCTAAGACAAAGCCTTTGAACGGGCCTTTGTTTTCGGCGTGCATGCTGTTGATGGCTTTGGCCAAATCGGCGCCGGTGTGTTCTTGGAATTGGGTAATGCGCGCGTAAGCGTAGCCTGGCTCGGTCATCTTAAATTTCACACTTTTGTTTTTAATGATGGCCCGCACCAAGGTGACCAATAATGGCTTGGCCTCATTTTTGCGTAGTATGGTTAAGGTGATGGAGGTGTCGGGTTTGCCGCGCATGATTTTCACCGCATCATTCAAGCTCATGCCTTTGACCAATTTCTCATCCAATTTCATGATGAGGTCACCGCTCTTGATGCCAGCCGCGTAAGCCGGCGAGTCTTCAATCGGTGAAATGACTTTGACCAAACCGTCTTCCATGCCCACTTCTATGCCTAGCCCGCCAAATTCCCCTTGTGTGGCCGCTTGCATGTCTTTAAAAGCGTCGATATCCATATAGCTTGAGTGTGGATCTAAGCCGGTTAACATGCCGCTGATGGCTTCAGAAATAAGTTTTTTGTCTTCCACCGGTTCTACGTAGTCGCTTTTTATTTTGCCAAAAACTTCGGCAAAAGCGCGCAAGTCTTCTATCGGCAATGCTGGTTTAACCATTTTTTCTGCCACGGCAGAATAGGTTAAACTCAGCATGAGGCCGACGATGAGGCCAGCGAAAACTAAGCCAATTTTAGTAAAACCTTGATATTTAATTTTAGCTTGCATGGTGTATTATCCCTAAGCAGAAAAAGCCAACAGCGCTATGACAGAAGCTGTTTCATTAGTTCCATATGGCCTGCCGTATCATTTCATTGAAGTTAAAGTATACCAGTAAGGGTGGTTAAATTGGCTCAACACCATATCGAAATTAGCTATTGTACGCAATGCCGCTGGCTACTGCGTGCCGCTTGGTTAGCGCAAGAGCTACTCACGACCTTTGAGCAAGACTTAGCCGGGGTAACGTTAAAGCCTGGCAGTAACGGTATTTTTGATATCACCCTCAATCAGCAATTATTGTTTTCACGAAAAGCCGCGGGGCGCTTTCCTGAAGCAAAAGAAGTGAAGCAATTGCTGCGCGATCGCATAGATCCTGAGCGGGATTTGGGGCATATAGATCGGGTGAGGGTTGGTTCGGATGAATAACAGGCTTACTTGGCTTGATCGATACGCTGCGCACCATTAAAGTTTTTTGCCCAATAGACATCGTCCATACTTTCCACGCGTACTTTGCCGCCACGACTGGGGGAATGGATAAAACGGTTATCGCCCAAGTATATGCCCACGTGTGAAAAGGTACTTCTCAAGGTGTTGAAAAAAACCAAATCACCGGGTTGCAGTTCATCTTTAGGCACGGCTTTACCTAGTTGGCTAATGGCTAAGGCGCTGTGCGGCAAGCTTAGGCTGGCGGCTTGTTTAAACACGTAGCGGACAAAACCGCTGCAATCAAAGCCTGTTTCAGGGGAATTGCCGCCGTATTTATAGCGTACACCGGTCAGGCTTAAGGCGTTGATTAACACTTCGCCGGCCCGTACTGACCAATTGGCTTCCGCGACTTCGCTGGCCGCGGGGGCCTCGGCCAGGGTCTCGGACATGCTTAAAGCCGGTTCGAGCGCCAAGCAAGGCGCGCTGAGCAAAGCCAGCAATAAGCACACAGTGTAACGATGGAAAGTCATTTTATTCACGGCCGAATTATAGCATTGTGTGGTCAGGCTCGCCATTTTTGGCTATCCATATGATTTTACTTGCTATTTTTAAATGCTGTTTAGCCAGACTGGGTGATTAAATAATTGTTTTTCGGCATGCCTTAGGCGCAAGTCGTGGGATAATGAGCGCCTTTATGACCAGACACACCTTAGCTCAAGTTTTTGCCAAAGACGGCATGTTGGCCCAGCATGTTGCTGGGTTTAGTGAGCGTACCCAGCAGTTGGAGATGGCTGTGGCGATAGCCGATGCCATAGCAAATAACGGCCAATTGGTGGCAGAAGCGGGCACCGGTACCGGCAAAACCTTCGCCTATTTGGTGCCGGCCTTGTTAAGTGGCGGCAAGGTGATTATTTCCACCGGCACCAAAAACTTACAAGATCAATTGTTTAGTCGTGATTTGCCTAATGTGCGTGATGCCTTAAAAGTGCCGGTCACGGTGGCCATGTTAAAAGGTCGGGCCAATTACGTCTGCCATTACCATTTAGCGCGTGCCGCGCAAGAGGGACGGTTTGCCTCGCGCGATGATGCTAAGTATGTGCACGTCATCCAAACGTTTGCCAAAAACAGCAAAAGCGGCGATAAGAGCGAGCTCAATAGCGTGCCGGAAAATGCCATGATTTGGTCCAGCGTCACTTCCACGCGGGATAGTTGCTTGGGTGGCGATTGCCCTAATTATAAAGAATGCTTTGTCATGGAGGCCAGGAAACAAGCCTTGGCGGCCGATGTGGTGGTGGTTAATCACCATTTATTTTTTGCCGACGTCATGTTGCGCGACGAAGGCGTGGCGGAATTACTGCCCGCAGCCAATACCGTCATCTTCGATGAAGCGCACCAACTGCCTGAAGTGGCTGGCTTGTTTTTTGGTGAAGACGTTTCGACCAGTCAAGTTTTAGAATTGGCGCACGATTGCACGGCGGCTTACGTCAGTTTGGCTAAAGATTGCGTGGCCTTGGGCCAAGCGCTGCCTATTTTAGAAAAAGCCGCCAAAGATTTTCGTTTGGTGTTTGCCTACGAAGGCACGCGTTTGCCGCTTGAAAAAGCCTTGGCCATAAAAGGCTTTGATCCTGCCTTACAACACCTGCTAGAACAACTGCAAGGCTTAGCCCAAGTGCTGGAGACGCAAGCCGCCCGCGATCCCTTATTAGAGAAGTGCTGGCAACGTAGCTTAGTCTTGGAAGATTTATTTAGCCGTTGGCAATCGGCTAAAAATCAGAATTTGGTGCGTTGGGTGGAGGTGTTCAGCCATTCTGTGCAACTGCATGCCACGCCTTTGAGTGTGGCGGAAGGCTTTGCTAAGCAGCTTAATGCCCAGCCGCGTGCTTGGGTATTCACCTCAGCGACCTTGGCGGTAAAAAGTGACTTTAGCCATTATCAGGCGCAAATGGGCTTGCAAGCGGCCAAAACGGGTTTCTGGGAAAGTCCCTTCAATTACCCCGCACAGGCCTTGCTCTATGTGCCAACAGACATGCCAGATCCTAACAGTCCTAGCTATGCCGCCTGCGTGGTGGCCGCCGCTCTGCCGGTTTTGCAAGCCAGTGGCGGCAGGGCGTTTGTGCTGTCGACCAGTTTGCGTGCCATGCGTGAAATGCATGCTTTATTGAAAGAGGCTTTTGCTGAAAATGGCATAGAAAGTCCTTTGTTGTTGCAAGGTGAAAGTTCGCGTAGCGAATTGTTGGATAGGTTTCGTCTATTAGGCAACGCGGTGCTGGTCGGTTCGCAAAGTTTTTGGGAAGGCGTGGACGTGCGCGGCGAAGCCTTGAGCGTGGTCATCATTGATAAACTGCCGTTTGCTCCGCCAGATGACCCGGTGCTGTCTGCGCGGGTGGATAAACTCAATGCCGAAGGTAAAAATGCTTTCATGGAATACCAGTTACCGTATTCGGTGATCACTTTAAAGCAAGGCGCTGGCCGTTTGATACGCGATGAACAAGACCGAGGTGTGTTGATGCTGTGTGACCCGCGTTTAATCAGCAAAAGCTACGGTAAAAAAATCTGGCAAAGTTTGCCACCGTTTAAACGCACGCGTGATTTAGCCGAGGTGCAGGCATTTTTTCAAATGGCGGCTGAAGGTTGATGATACTTATACCTGAAACCGACTACCACTTAAGCGCCATACGCGCGCAAGGGGCGGGTGGGCAAAATGTCAACAAGGTGTCCAGTGCGATTCATTTGCGTTTTGACATTGTCGCCTCTGCTTTATCGGATGCCTTGAAGCAGCGTTTGCTGCAATTAAAAGACAGTCGCATCAGTGAGCAAGGCGTGTTGGTGTTGAAGGCCCAGCAATACCGTACCCAAGAGGCGAATAAGCGAGACGCCATTCAGCGTTTGCACGACATCGTGAATGCGGCCAACAAGGTGTTGCCCACCCGTTACGCCACCCGGCCTAGTTATGGATCCAAGCAAAGGCGCTTGCAAAGTAAAACGCAACGTGGGCAAATTAAGCAGATGCGTGGCAAAATAGCAGCTGATAAAAATGAGCATTAATTTAACGTGAATTTACTTGCATTCGATACCTCCACTGAATACTTGTCGCTGGCCTTGATGAAGGGGGATGTGTCCTATGTGTTTGATGTCAAGGCGGGACAAAGTCATTCGCAACTTATTTTGCCGCAGATACAAGGCTTGCTAGCGCAAGCCGATTTGCAATTAAGCGATCTACATGGGCTGGCTTTTGGCGCCGGTCCGGGGTCGTTTACCGGCGTGCGCATCGCCGCTGGGGTCGCCCAAGGTTTAGGTCTGGGTGCTAATTTGCCGGTGCAGGGTGTGTGCACCTTGTTGGCCTTAGCCCAAGCCAGTGGCGCCAGTAAAGTCATCGCTTGTTTGGATGCGCGCATGGGCGAGGTGTATCACGCCGCTTATGAAAAGGTCGGGGCGGCATGGCAAACGGAGGCAGAGCCCACGGTGTGTAAACCAGACGCGGTGCCGGCCGTGGTAGGCAACGATTGGACTGGGGCCGGCAGCGGTTGGCAAAGCTATGGCCCGGCACTGGGCGCCGTTTATGCGGGGCAGTTAGGCCATACCCAGCCGCAGTGCTTGCCGTCAGCCATGGCTATATTGGCTTTAGCGCAAGCTGATTTTGCCAATGGACTGGCCATGCCGGCGGGCACGGCCCTGCCGATTTATATACGCAATCGGGTGGCGCTTAAAACGGCCGAGCGTGAACAAGGCTTGCAACTGACATGCTAAAACCCAGTATGCCCTACGGTTTAATGGCTGGTGACCATTTTCGACCCATGCAGCCGACTGATTTAGATGCGATCATGGCGATAGAGCCGCTCATTTACCCCTACCCTTGGACGCGGGGTAACTTTAGCGATTCATTGCATGCCGCCCACTCGGCCTGGGTGTTGTTGCGTGAGCAGAAGATCATAGGCTATGCGCTGCTGATGCTGGTCTTGGATGAAGCGCATTTGCTTAATTTAAGCATAGCCCAAGCTTACCAAAAGCAAGGCTTAGGACGCTGTTTGTTGCAGCACATGATAGACCTGGCCAAAGACCAACAGGCAGCCAATGTGTTTCTAGAAGTACGTGTGAGCAATGGCAGTGCTATCGCCTTGTACGAAAACATGGGTTTTAACGAGATGGCGATACGACGTAATTATTATCCCGCCGCAAACGGCCGCGAAGACGCTGTGTTAATGGGCTTGGCCATATGATAAAAGACGAAACAGCCAGTGCGATGACGCGAGAAGACGTGTTGCGAGAATTGGAATTGTTGCCTGTGTGGCATTTGCGCAGTGGCTTGCCTACTACCGTGCCCGTTGCGCCCGAAGCGTTAAGCTCGGCAACCCTGCCAGCCAATCCCTCTGATAGTCCAGCGGCGCCAGTCTTGCCTGTGCCAGAGGCGGTCCTTGCTTGGACGCAGGTCAGCAGCGAGGACGGCGCTTGCTTATTTATCTTGGCGCAAGCCAAGTTGACCGAGCACGAAGCGCAATTGCTGCAGAACATGGCTAAGGCCATGCGTTTGGCTGTCCAAGCCCCGCAGGCGATAGACCATCCTTTGACGGCGCTGCAAGCAAGTCAAGCAAAAATAGCCATCGCTTTCGGGGAGGCGGCGGCACAACAGCTGTTGGCATCCAATGCAAGTTTGCCGACCTTGCGCGGGCAATTGCACCCATGCCATGGACTGACTTTGGTCGCCACGCATGATTTGGCGCATTTATTAGCCCAGCCTTTGGACAAAGCGCAGGCCTGGCACGATTTGCGTTTGGCCATGCAAGCCTTAGCGGCGTTACCGTCCAATCCCAATAACTAATGCTGACGAAAGGGCGGTTAAAAGGTAAAATTGCCACTTTTACTTTTGACCCGATTTGACTTCACCATGCGCGCCTCACAATTTTTCTTCAACACCCAAAAAGAAGCTCCCAACGACGCGGAGTTGCAAAGCCATATTTTGATGGTGCGCGCCGGCTTAATTAAGCGCTTAGGCTCAGGTCTGTACAGTTGGATGCCTTTAGGCTTGCGGGTATTGCGTAAAGTGGAAGCCATCGTGCGTGAGGAAATGAATAAAGCCGGCGCGCTGGAATTGTTGATGCCAGCGGTGCAGCCGCGCGAGTTGTGGGATGAAACCGGCCGTTGGGCGGTATTTGGCCCGCAGATGCTTAAAATTACCGATAGGCATGAGCGCGAATTTTGTTTTGGCCCCACCCATGAAGAGGTGATTACCGATATCGCCCGTTCGGAAATTCGCAGTTACAAGCAATTGCCGCTTAATTTTTATCAAATTCAAACCAAGTTCCGCGATGAAATTCGCCCGCGTTTTGGCGTTATGCGGGCCCGTGAGTTTATGATGAAAGATGCCTATTCGTTCCATACCGATATGGCTTCGCTAGAGCAAACTTACGCCACCATGTATCAAACCTACAGTTCGATTTTCAATCGCTTAGGCTTAAAATTCCGTGCCGTAAAAGCCGATACCGGGGCCATCGGTGGCGACGGTTCGCACGAGTTTCATGTTTTGGCCGACTCCGGTGAAGACGGTTTGGCGTATTGTGAGCATTCCGATTACGCTGCTAACGTGGAATTGGCTGAAGCCGTCACCTTAACGCCACGTCAGGCGGCCACGGCGCTCATGCAAGAAGTGGACACACCTAAGCAAACTGCCTGTGCGGATGTGGCGGCTTTACTTAATATCAGCATTACGCAAACGGTCAAAGCCATTGCCTTGATGGTTAAAAAAGCCGATGGCACTGGCCAGTTCTGTTTGGCCTTGTTGCGCGGTGATCACAATTTAAACGAAGTGAAATTGGCTAAATTAGACGGTTGGGCCGATTTCCGTTTGGCCAGCGAAGAAGAGATACGCGCCCATTTAAATTGCCCGCCGGGGTTTATCGGCCCAGTCAATGTGGCCGCTAACGTGACCGTGATTGCCGATAAAACCGTGGCGGCCATGAGCGATTTTGTCTGTGGTGCCAACAAGCCTAAGTTGCATTTAAGCGGGGTTAATTTTGGCCGTGATTTAGCCGAACCTAGTTTGGTGGCTGACATCCGCAATGTGGTGGCGGGCGACGCCAGTCCAGACGGCAAAGGCAGCTTGTCGCTTTGCCGCGGCATAGAGGTCGGCCATATTTTTCAATTGCGGACTAAATACGCGGCCGCCATGAACGCCAGCTATTTAGATGAAAATGGCCAGACGCAAGTGATGGAAATGGGTTGCTATGGCATAGGCGTGTCGCGCATCGTCGGCGCCGCGATTGAACAGGGTTTTGACGAGCGCGGTATTATTTTCCCGGCCAGCATGGCGCCGTTTACCGTGGCCATTTGTCCGATAGGCTTTGATAAATCGGCAGCGGTGCAACAAGCCGCGCATCAACTGTATGCGGACCTACAAGCCGCTGGGATCGATGCCTTGCTAGACGACAGGGGCGAGCGTCCTGGGGTGATGTTTGCCGAGGCCGATTTAATGGGTGTGCCGCATCGCTTGGTAATAGGCGAGCGTGGCTTGGCTGAAGGCACGGTGGAATACAAAGCACGAAATGCCGAGCAAGCGCAGTCTGTGCCTTTAAATCAAGTGCTGGAATTCATGCAAAAAATGGCATAAGCACACCATGCGCCGCATCATGCAAATGTTAGGCTGGCTGCTATTAGGATGTTTAGTGGCCACTAGCAGTCAGGCCGGATCGCAGATTGAAGAGCCCTTATCCCATGC
The DNA here is from genome assembly GCA_005791685.1 of Methylotenera sp. GTDB lineage: Bacteria > Pseudomonadota > Gammaproteobacteria > Burkholderiales > Methylophilaceae > Methylotenera. Next base: position 9,466 of record SXVG01000138.1, read on the forward strand.
AGTAAAAGCCATGATGCAACGCAGCATCAGCGATAAAGCCCCGCTTAAGCTGAGTTTTCCTTCGAGCAAAGAAGGTGAGGTTTGGTTAAACACCATGTCGGCGCGCCTTAAAAAGCATGTCCCCAATGCCACTTACCGTGAAGATTTGCTGCGCACCGTGCACTATGAAGCCAGCCGTGCTGGCCTTGATCCGCAGCTGGTTTTAGGGCTAATACAGGCGGAAAGTGGCTTTAATAAGTATGCCGTGTCGGCCGCCGGTGCCCGAGGTTTTATGCAGATTATGCCGTTTTGGCCACGTGTTATTGGTGTCCCTGAGCATAATTTGTTTTTGTTGCGTACCAATTTACGCTACGGCTGCACTATTCTAAGGCACTATTTAGACTTGGAACACGGCGACCTTTTTCGGGCATTGGGTCGATACAACGGCAGTTTAGGTCAAGCCGCTTACCCTAATTTAGTTTTGCTCACTTGGCGTAAGCATTGGGCTTACCCATAAAATAATGCCGATTTCAGCCTAAAACCCCCGATATAAGCCTAAATAATGCAATTATTTTCCTATAAATACATGCATAAAAACAGTGTGTTAGCTAGCATTTCCGGTTGCTTTGCAATATAAGCACTAAAAAAAGTTTACATTTTTGTGAAAATCGTTCAGTATTTCGCTAGCGTTTTTATGACAAGGCAACTTAAGTAAAAATAAGCCTCGCATATCTCGCCGCTGTTCGCATCAACTTGCTACTCAATTTATATAACAATTTAGGAGAATTAAGTATGTCGAAATTAACTGGACTTGCATTAAGTATTGCTGTTTTAGGCGGTGTGTGGGCTTTTGTAGCATTAAACCCACTGGCTAGTGTTGCTTTGGTATGGGTTGGTTTTATTGCTTGGGGTTGCTATTTCCACTCTGGTGCGGACGATGCCGCATTGCAAAAAACTATTGCAGGGATGATTTTCGGTGCGGTTATGGCCGGTGTAGCCTTGTACTTAGTCAACGCTGGCGCCTTAGCTAGTCTAGGTGCTTTATCTGCTCCAGTAATTATTGCAGCAACTGTGTTCCCATTGGTGGCCTTGGCCGGTAATAATTTACTGTCAGTGGTGCCTGCTAATGTGTACGGTTATGCAGCAACAGCGGGTCTTGCTTTAACCGCAGGTACAGCAGCCAATGCAACCCTATTAGACATGACTAACCCAGTGTTATTGGTGGCTGTGTCAACTGTGTTAGGTGCCGTATTTGGTATGGTATCTGGCAAGGTTGCAGCGAAGCTAGGCAACTAATCGCATTTTAATTTGCAATAAAAAAACCGCCTTAGGGCGGTTTTTTTATGCTTGGCACCAGTCCTTAATTGCTTTTAATGACCTTAAAGCCGTAATAGGTGCCAAACTCGCCTTCGGATTCGTGGTAAACAAACAGCATGCCATTGGCATAGCCTGTGCCATTAAGGTGATTGTGCGAACGTAATTTTAAGTCTTTAGGTAAGGCACTCTTGCCTTGGTATTGACCGCTTAAATTAAACACCAAGATGGCTTTGTGATCGATGTCCAGCAAGAGTAATTCTTGCTCTGCCACCCCCGTGTAAGCCACGAAATAATCACTGACCTCATCACTGGCTACCCCGGCTTTAGTTAAATCCAGTGCGATTTCACTGACCGGTTCGCGTAATTTTAAGTCGACCACCAATACCTTGTTGCTGCGACCCTGCTTGGCATAATACAGACGACTGTCCGGGTTGTAGCTGGGCATGGTGTTGATGTCACCAAATGCGGGGTTAAAGCCAGACACGTCATTTGAAGTGTCTTTTGGTTCACCAGTCTCGCTTAAATCAATGGAAAAGATGCCGGTGTTGGGTGAGAAGCCGCCGTAGCTGGAAATGTTATAGGTAATGGTTTCTAATTTACGGCTGTTGCTGTTGTAATAAATGGAACGGTTATCGTAACCTGGGCGGGCTGAATTGACGTATTGGCCTTGCTCGTCGTAGGCGTGTATCAGCGATTTTGAAATGGGCGCCTCGAACTCGCTGCCCATAGGCGCCAAGCCGCCGTCGGCAATGTAATAGCGTTTAAAGCCGGCCACATGCGCCACGGTCATGGGCCGTGTAGTGGGTTTTTTGACCAATGGAATTTTGATGCCCGGTTGTGCTTCGGTCAAAATTTCGGCCTGCGCGCTTGGCCAAATGGTGGCTAAAGCCAAGGAAAGTAGAGCGGTGGAAATACGCATAAGAATTCTTTCTATGATGGGTTATGGGTAAGGCTTAATGTAAGCATGCTGAGTGTAGTCTATAAAGCTTGTGTTCATTTAAATGCTGGGTCCGGATTCAGGCTTGTTTTGTTTTTCAATCAACATAGCATCGCCGTAACTAAAAAAACGGTACTGCTGGGCGATGGCATGCGCATAAGCCGCTTTAATATTCGCCATGCCAGCGAAAGCCGACACTAACATAAGCAGCGTGCTTTTGGGTAGATGGAAATTGGTAAACAAGCGATCCACCACCTTAAATGCGTAACCGGGGGTGATGAATATATCGGTGTCGCCACTGCCGGCTTGCAGCAAGCCGTTTGCGCCTTCATAAAGCTTGGCAGCGCTTTCCAGTGCCCGTAACGCCGTGGTACCCACTGCAGTAACCTTACCGCCTTGCTGTTTGGTTTGCAAAATTAAGTCCACCGTGGCTTGCGGGATGCTGTACAACTCGCTGTGCATTTTATGATCTTGTATGTTGTCCACCCGTACTGGCTGAAACGTGCCTGCGCCTACGTGCAAGGTGACGTAAGCGATGGCTATGCCTTGCTCTTTAAGGCTAGCCAACATGGCCTCATTAAAATGCAAGCCTGCCGTCGGTGCGGCGACCGCCCCAAGGTGCTTGCTAAACACGGTTTGATAACGCGCTTCGTCCTCGCTGGTGGCCGCGTGGGTGATGTAAGGCGGCAAAGGCAGGGCGCCGTGCTGTTCCAGTAAATCCAATACCGCCGTGTCACTCAAAAAACGAAGTTCAAATAAATCATCATGGCGAGCAGTGATTTTGGCATCAAAGGCATCCGATAGCCTAATTAAACTGCCTACCTTGGGCGCGCGTGAGGCGCGCACATGCGCGTAAGCGGTGTGCGTATTAATCACGCGCTCGATCAGCACCTCCACATTGCCGCCGCTGTGTTTATGTCCAAATAGCCGGGCTTTAATCACGCGGGTATCGTTAAACACCAACAAATCGCCGGTGGCTAGACTATCCACTAAATCCAGAAATTGTTTGTCACTGAGGCTGCCGTCCTCGCCATTAAGGTGCAACATGCGGCTGGCGGTTCGCTCAAAGGTGGGGTGCTGGGCAATTAATGCATCGGGTAAATAAAAATCGAAATCTTCTGTACGCATAATTCCCAGAGCTTGTTATAATAGCGAAATCGCAAATTATACAGCAATGTATTTTTCAATAATGCCCGGGTGGCGGAATTGGTAGACGCACGGGACTAAAAATCCCGCGCAGCAATGCGTGCCGGTTCGATTCCGGCCCCGGGCACCACAATAAAATCAATGACTTACGTAAAAGTAAGTCATTTTTTTTGCCTATTTTTCGCGTTGCACAAACGTTGCACAAAATAGGGTATGAGCATACACTTACTTTTGTGTGTTTAACGGAGTGATTTTTCGCCCACAATGCCACAAAAAGCCCCACATACAGTGCATATATTGGAAGGTAAGGCGACTTTATACAAGCGCCCTACAACTTCTTTCTGGTTTGTTCGCTATAAAGCAGACAACAAATGGCACAGAACAACGACTAAATGCGAAGATTTAGACAAAGCAAAATTAAAAGCTGTTGATATAGTGACAGACGCTTGGTTTAAAGAGCGACATAAAATCCCAGTTGTCAGCAAGCGCTTCAGTGCAGTAGCCAAGCTGACGATCAAAACATTGCAGGACTTATTAGACAACAACGTAGGTAAAGTTGTTTATAAAGACTACATACGTGCAATGGACAATTACGTGAATAAATTTTTTGGTGCTTACAATATCGACAGTATTGATTACTTTGTTGTTAAAAAATTTAATGATTGGCGTATTAAAGAATTTGGCAGAATACCTAACGCAAGCACAATCAACACACACAATGCAGCACTTAACAGGGTGTTTGATACAGCACTGGAACGAGGCTACATTACAAAATCACAAATACCGTATTTAAAAAACGAAGGCTTAAGTGCGAACAAAGGCACAGACTTTACAAAAGAAGAATACGTGGCGCTATACAAATATATGCGCACTTGGGTTAAACAGGCACGAAAAGGACACGATACGGCATTACGTTTGTTGCTGCGTGATTATGTGTTAATACTTGTGAACACAGGGATACGTGCAGGCACAGAAGCAATGGACTTGAAATGGAGGAACATTGCGTTTTTTGAGAAAGACGGCAAACAATATCTGTCGTTAAACGTAATTGGTAAAACAAAAAAATACAGGGAAGTGACGGTTAGGCACAGGGTTGCACGTTATTTGCAACGCATACAAGAAAATAACGACGTGCTGAAAGGGATGACGTTTGAAGAAGTGATTGCATTAGGCAGTGACGAATACGTATTTAGAATGAACGGAAAGGATATGACTACAGCGTTTGGCAGGGTGTTTAAGCGAATGCTTAGACAAGCAAAGCTGTTAGTAGATAAACGCAATGGCATAGAGCGCACGCTTTACAGTTGCAGGCATACATACGCAACAATGACACTAACGGACACAAAAATTACTACGTATGTATTGGCTAAGCATATGGGCACAAGCGAGGCTATGATTAAAGAGCATTATGAGCACATTGAAATGCGAGGTAAGGCGAGTGAGATTGCTGGCGGTGGCAGTATTGAAGATGCGTTAAGAAAGACAAGGGCGATTAGGAAAGGGTAGTTGCTATGCGTAAGGCACGCTAAAACAGCACAGCAACTTTAACTAATACAAGCACCAGCCCACCCCACAACAAACAGTGTAAAGCACGCCTAACGCAAGCAGCAGACGTATGCAAAAACTACAACCCACAAAAATTACAGCACTACTGACAAAACTTGCTAAAGGTAAGAACGTTAGCTTACGTGATTTAGAAAACGTATTAGGTTTGGACGCTGTAGCTGAATACGAACAGCTATGGGCGGCTGAACAAGATAGACGTAAGTTTTTTGATAACAAGCCTACGGCACTGGCAGAGTATGAGGGAATGCTTAAACGTGCTGATTTACTGACGGCACGTGCAGACAAAGCACTAACAGTAAATAGTGCAAAAAATTTACGTGTATTGGCAAATGCTGAATACGATGCTGCACTGGCGCACATAAAGCAATACGTTGCTGAAAATGAGGATGGTAAGGTTTGGTTGGACAGAGATGCGTTTGGGGCACTTGGACAGGCACGCTTGGTGACAAGCAGAAGCACGCAAAAGCTAACGGAAGGCGCTAATGCAAAAGTGAGCAAAGAGGACATTAAACGCACAGTGCTACAAACAGCATTAGATAAGATTGCGGCTGAACAGAAGGCTTTTAGTGAAAGTGCTGAAGGGATAAAGCTGAAAGGTTTACTGGCTAAATTAAACAAGCAGAGTAGAGGTGGCGGCTATACGTAAATTTATTGCACAGCTATCTGTAAGTATGCCAGTTGCAAACAGTGATACAAAAGAGCATAGTGAAAATTGGTTATGAGGTGATTTAGCGATGAAGTTATACAAAAAAACAGAAAATTTAAAGTTAAATGCGCTTAATGAAAAAGCATTTAAGTTAGAGCGCGACATACAAAATTTGTTTGAAGCTAACTTAGAAGAGTTGATGGGGCTTACAGTTGTTAAAAGTGAGTTTACGATTAAGGACAAGCGCATTGATACGCTGGCTTATGATAAGCAAACGAATGCTTTTATTATTATTGAGTTTAAACGTGAAAGGAACATAAGTGCTATTGAGCAAGGCTTTGCATACTTGAGCTTGATGTTAGAAAACAAAGCGGACTTTATTGTCGAATACAACGAGAGACTTAAACAAAACTTACAACGCAAGGATGTTGATTGGACACAAACGCGAGTTGTTTTTGTATCAACAGCTTTTACAGATTATCAAAAACAATCAACTAACTTTAAAGATATAGCTATTGAACTGTGGGAAGTTAAGCAATACGAGAATGGCACTATTGCTGTAATACCTATTAAAAAAACAAGCGCAGCAGCCAGCATCAAGTCTGCACCACAACAATACCCATTGTCTAAAAAAGTAAGTGATGAAATTAAAGTTTATACAGAAGATGATTTACTTGTTAGGGGTAGCGATGAAACAAGAGAACTTTACTATAAGTTTAGATATGCAATACTTAATTTAGCTGACGATATTGAAGTTAACGCAACAAAACTTTACCTGGCTTTTAGAAAAGATCGCAACATAGTATGCATGGATATGCAGAAGAAACAAATACGAATGTGGATTGGGGCTAAGTTTGGCACATTAGATGATGCAAGAGAGCTTGCTAGGGATGTGAGTAATACTGGACATTGGGGCACAGGCGATTATGAAATAAATGTTACGAGTGATAAAGATTTGGAATACATAATGAGCTTGATAAAACAGGTCATACTATGAAAAAACTAATTACAGCATTACTAACGGCAATGTTGTTTGCAGGGAATGCTTATGCTGAAACAATAAAAGTTGACAGACTATGTATGCAAAATAACGATTTTGTTGCCGTCCACGTTCCTATAAAACTCCAATATAAAAATCCCAAAGCCTCATACAATAAATTGCTACACTTAAATTGTGATGATGACTTTTGCGGTGGCGTTACTATGGATGCAGATTGGAATGCGAAAGGAATTAATGTTTACAATATTACAGATATTCGAAATTTAAAGAGAACTGTGAATAAAAGTGGCTACGTTGTTTTGGAGTGGGGCATAAATGTAGTTACAGTTGATTTTCTCAATAAGAAAGTTAGCTGGAATGAAACGGGTGTTGATGTTATTGCTGGGAGTGGCGAAGCAAGTTGTAACTAACTTGCGCTA